>JAWVWU010000051.1:0-9544 GCA_033723595.1 Marinobacter sp.
AGCCCGGCGCGGGTTGGCAAAACCCGCAGACCAAACTGTCGCGCCAGTTCATAGCCCAGCCCGGTCGCGCCCATGGTCGGGATCGACAGCCCGCCACACGCTACCACCAGCGAGCGACAACCGAGACTCCCCAGCGTTGACTTCAATTGATAGCCCGGGGCATTGGCAGCGTCCCTGACCTGATGGACCTGAGTTTCCAGTTCAATCGTCACGCCGGCCCACTCACATTCGGTCAACAGCAGATTAAGAATATCCTTGCTGCTGTCCCGGCAGAACAGTTGGCCGGCGGCTTTCTCTTCGTGTTCGATACCGTGGCGTTCAACCAGTTCCAGAAAGTCCTGCGGGGTGTAGCGTTTCAGCGCAGAGATGCAGAATGCGGGATTATCCGACAGGAAGTTGGCCGGTGTGCTGTTGAGATTGGTGAAGTTGCAGCGTCCGCCCCCGGACATCAGGATTTTTTTGCCCGGCTTGTTGGCGTGATCAATGACAAGCACCCGTTGGCCGCGGTAGCCCGCCGTCGCCGCGCACATCAGCCCGGCGGCGCCGGCGCCAATAATAATCGTGTCGTACTCGGTGGTCATGGCGTCCCGTCACCTGTGAAATCAGGCCAGCAGGATACCAGCGTTTCCGGGTCTTCGACTATTCGCCTAGGGGACTCGACACGTTTATAGTGTATACATATCCTGAGGCAGGTTGCGGCTGCAGTGTTTCGGACGATTGTCCCGGCCAGAGAGGCCCTGATCCGTACAAACCTGATCCGAACAAAACAGGACAGCGGTGGTGTTGAGGATGCGAATGATTGCTGCACAGGCGAGGTGCTGAACCATGGCAGGGGGCGCCGACCAGAAGCCATTTCGCTCAATCAACCGAACCTTGCTCCAACAGGTCATTGTCACCGGTATCATTGCCATCCTGCTGGTCGCATTGCTGCAGGCCTACTGGGCATACCGGGCAGAAATGAACCAGTCCCGACATCTGCAAGCGACCCTTTCCCAGAGCTATATCCCGTTGCTCGGGCTGGCGCTGCAACAGTCAGACGATGCCGGCGTCAGGCAGCAATTGAACAACATGGTGGCCTTCCCGGACATTGCCGGGGTCACTCTCAGTGCTGCTCAAAAACCGCCGCTCAGTGCGGGTTTGCCGGGGCACTCGGCGGATGCAAGCTTGCCCGTAACGGCGTCGGCGGTTGCCGGTGAGCCCCTCGGCGACCTCTCGGTCTACTTCGACTGGGGGGTGATCAGTGACCGCATCATCGCCCGGGCCATGGAGAACGTTCTGGTCTTTTCGGTGTTTGTGCTGCTTTTCTGTCTGGTGATATACCGGTCGCTGCAACATCGACTCCGGCGCCCACTGCAACAGATCGTCCGCTACAGCCAGCAGCTTTCTCCCCGCCAATACGCCGAGCCACTGGTCATTGATCGTCCGGAGCGGGCCGGAACCGACGAAATTGACCTGGTGTTGCAAGGCTTCGGCAAGCTCCGGGAGGGCATCGACCACTACGTGCTGGAACGCGACCTGGCGATGGATGCCCTGGCCCGGGAGCGGGACCAGCTCGACGCGCGGGTACGGGAGCGGACCGAGGAAATCCGCCGGATCAATAACTATCTCGAGATGCTTTCCCGGCTTTCCATGTCGATGGTGGATCTGGAGCCGGCGAGACAGCCAGTCGCCATGCATGAAGCCCTGGAAGAGCTGGCCATAAAAGTGGACGCACGGGGGTGCGGCATTGCCGCCTTCTCCGAGGACGGCGGTTGGCGGTGGCGGTTCGTCTGGCGTGCGCCCGGTGTTGATTCGGTGTTTCGCGACGACGGCGAACTGACGGGATTGACCCGCCAGCGGGGTTGGGCCGTCGAAGAGAACAAGACCCTGCCCGAGACCATACTCTGTACCCACCAGAATGAGCATCATGGCTATGTGCTGGCGTTTTATGACGCCTCGCGAAAGTTGAATGCCGCCGTTGAGCGCCGCCTGCTTCAGATGACGTCGGAAGTCTTTTTCAAGCTGATCGAGCGCTGGCGCAATCAGCGCGAGCTGGAGAACAGCCGCCGCGAATTGTTCCATCTGTCACGGACGGACCACCTGACCGGACTGGCCAACCGGCGCTATTTTGACGAGGCCAAACTCATCGAGGGACGACGGGCACAACGCTCCGGGGGCCCGGTGTCGGTGCTGATGATCGATGTGGATTTTTTCAAAGCCTACAACGATCTCTATGGCCATGGCCGAGGCGACGACTGCCTGATCCAGCTCGCCGCCATTCTGGGCCATTACTGCCGCCGTGCCGGGGAGTTGCCGGCGCGACTCGGTGGCGAAGAGTTTGCCATCCTGTTGCCCGAACACGACATTGACAGTGCCCGGGATGTTGCGGAGCGGGTGCGTTGCGCCATCGCTGAACTGGGCATCACCCACGAGGGCTCACCGATGAATTACGTCACCGTCAGTATTGGCTGCGCCACCTGGAGCGGCGACCAGGGTGCGACGCCGGTCCCCGCCATTTTCGAGAGTCTGATGGCGGATGCTGACCGGCGGCTCTATGAGGCCAAGAACGCCGGCCGGAATCGTGTGGCGGCCGAACCAGTCCGCGAATCGGTGCAGACGCCGTCCAACTGATTCGTGCCCGGCCGGTCAGGCTGTGCCGGCGCGTGGACCGTCTGATTGTGTGTCAGATCCGGATCGTGCCGGACATGTAAAAGCATGCCTGGCCGGCAATGCGCACCCGGTCACCCGTCAGGCGGCAAGCCAGAACACCACCACGCTCGGAAACCTGTTTAGCCATCAGCGCATCGCGCTGCAGAACATCGGCCCAGTAGGGCGTCAGGGCGGCGTGTATCGAGCCGGTCACCGGATCCTCGTCGATGCCGGCACCGGGGGCAAAGTAGCGACTGACAAAATCACAGTCGTCCCCGCGGGCGGTGAGGATGACGCCCTGGTTGCCAAGCTGACTGAGTAAGGTCAAATCCGGTCGTGCCTGTCGGACCTCGGATTCGGAGGCCAGCACCACCAGGTAGTTGGTGTCATTGGGCACCTGGAAACAGCGCGCAGGAGCGCCCGCCAGCGCCTGGCTCAGAAGCGGCGGTGTGTCGGTTTCACGAATAGCCAGGCTCGGAAAATCCAGTTCAAGCCAGCCATCGTCCCGGCGCCTGACGCCGAGCACGCCGCTTCGGGAACGAAAGTGCACCGTGTCGCCGGGCCAATCCCGTTGATGGAACAGCACCCAGGCGCTGGCGAGCGTGGCATGACCGCAGAGCGGAACTTCGACGGTTGGCGTGAACCAGCGCAGGTGAAAGTCGGCCTCTGAGCCTTCGGGTTCACGCACCAGAAAAGCGGTTTCAGACAGGTTGTTTTCCTGGGCGATTCGTTGCATGAGGGCATCGTCCAGCCAGGCATCCAGAGGCACAACTGCGGCCGGATTTCCGGTAAAAACGCGGTCCGTGAAGGCATCAATCTGGTACAGCGGCAGAGTCGTCATCGGTGTTCTCCGGCTTGGGTTGGCAGGTTAATGAACGGGGCCCGGCCCCATGCCATGACAGTTTGCGCTCCCGTCCATTTACATAACAGACTCAGGCGCTTGGGTTTTGCACCGGTACAGTTCCTGTCCCGGTCTGTCTGTGCTGGTCGATTTAGGCGTAAACTGTACTGACGCCCTGACGGGCGACTCTGGCAGGATGGTGCTATGGGGATTCTATATAATCGCGTTGCAGACCAGATCCAGTCACTGATTCGTGAGGGTGTTTATCGCGAAGGTGAGCGGCTGCCCGGCGTGCGGGTGCTGAGCCGTCAGTTCGGCGTCAGCATATCCACCGTGCTGCAGGCGCATCAGACACTGGAAAACCGGGGCTATCTTGAGGCCCGCGAACGTAGCGGCTACTTTGTCAGGCTGCCCCGGGTCAATACGCCGGTGCCGAGTATGGCCCGATCGCGCTCAAGACCGGCACCCGTCAGTGCTCGGGATATGGCCGTGGATTTGTGCTCCCAGGACCAGCAGCACATGGTCCCGTTGGCGGCCGCGGTGCCCCATGCGGACTTCCTGCCCCTGCGACAGATTCAACAGGCGTCCCTGTGGGCCGCCCGCCAGGGTCTGGAAGTACTCGATTACGCATTTCCCGGCAAGCTCGTTTACCGGCGGCAGATTGCCCAGCGGATGACCGCGATCGGCGTGCCGGTGGTGCCGGACGATATCCTGGCCACCAACGGAGCCCAGGAGGCTATTATCCTGGCGTTGCGAGCCATAACCGTGCCCGGTGATATCGTCGCCGTCGAATCGCCGTCGTTTCCGGGGATTCTCCAGGCCCTGGAGGTTGCCGGCCTGCGTGCCCTGGAAATCCCCGTCCACCCCAGTGACGGACTGAGTCTCGAAGGCTTGCAGATGGCGCTGGAACAATGGCAGGTCAAGGCCTGTGTTGTGGTCACGAACCACAGTAACCCGATGGGCGCCAGGATGGCGGACAGCCGCAAGCGGCAGCTGGTGACAATGCTGGAACAGGCGGGGGTGCCGTTGATCGAGGATGATATCTACGGCGACCTGCCGCACACCGGCGAGCGTCCGCGTCCGGCCAAGGCCTTTGACCGAACGGGCAATGTGATTTACTGCAGTTCGTTCTCCAAAACCATTTCACCGGGGCTGCGGCTGGGCTGGATGGTGGCGGGCCGCTATCAGGGCGATGTGAATCAGCAGAAATACTTCTCCAATCTGGCGACCGCCTCATTGCCGCAGCTTGCAGTGGCCAGGTTCCTGGAACAGGGCGGCTACGATCGTTATCTGAGGACGGCTCGCCAACGCTACCGGGAGGCGACTGAACGCCTGCGCGCTGCGATTGGTCGGGAATTTCCCGAAGGCACGGCGGTGAGCCAGCCCCAGGGCGGCTTTGTGCTCTGGGTCGAACTGCCCAACCGGGCGTCTGGCACGGAGGTATTCCGCCGTGCCCGGGAAGAGGATATTAACGTTGCCCCGGGACGGATGTTCTCCACCACTGATAAATACGAGCATTTTCTCCGTCTCAATGGCGCGAACCCGTGGAGCGAGCGCCTGGAACAGGCGATTCATCGACTCGGTCAGATCACCGCCGAGGTCGCTGGCCTGCCGCGGTGACCGGTCACCGTGCGACCAACGTCTAATACAATGGTTCCATGTCATATCCGGTCCGCTTTGCCTACTATGAAGACAGGGGGATGTGCCCGGCCGCAGACCGGCCCGGCGTTGAGAAAAACAACACACAATAGGAGGCCAGAATGAGTTCGATGTATGAGTCCGGTCTGGAACCGGTCAATGCCAATTACGCGGTACTGTCACCACTCGATTTTATCGCCCGCACCGCGAGTGTATACCCGGATTATCCGGCGGTGATTCATGGCGCAATCCGCTACACCTGGCAGCAGACTTACGAGCGTTGCTGCCGGCTCGCGTCGGCTCTGGCCCGGCGTGGCATCGGCAAGGGCGATACGGTGGCTGCGATGCTGCCCAACATTCCGGCGATGCTGGAGTGTCATTTCGGCGTGCCCATGACGGGGGCGGTACTCAACGCCCTGAATATTCGTCTGGATGCCGAGGCCATTGCCTTCATGCTCGGCCATGGCGAGGCCAAAGTCATTATTGTCGACCGTGAGTTCGGCGGTCTGATCAAGGACGCCATCAGCCGGCTTGACAACCCGCCGCTGGTGATCGATGTGGACGATCCCGAATACGGTCAGGGTGAGGCCATCAGCGACCTCGATTACGAAGCATTCCTTCAGGAAGGCGACGCGGACTTTGCCTGGAGCTATCCGGCCGATGAGTGGAACGCCATCTCCCTGAGCTACACCTCCGGTACCACGGGCAATCCCAAAGGGGTGGTCTATCACCATCGCGGCGCCTTCCAGAATGCGATCGGCAACCAGACCGTCTGGGGTATGAAGCAGCATCCGGTTTATCTCTGGACGTTACCGATGTTCCATTGCAACGGCTGGTGTTTCCCGTGGACGGTGACCGCCATGGCGGGCACGCATGTGTGCCTGCGCAAGGTCGACCCGGTCCGGATTCTCAAGTTGATTGAAGAGCACCAGGTAACACACCTGTGTGGCGCACCGATTGTTTTGAACGGCCTGCTGAATGTTCCTGCGAAAGACAAGACCGCCATCGGTCACGAGGTTCATGCCATGACGGCCGGCGCCGCACCGCCGGCGCAGGTGATCGGCGCCATTGAGGAAATGGGCATCAAAATCACCCATGTTTACGGGCTGACCGAGAGCTACGGTCCGGTGACGGTGTGCGCCTGGAAGTCTCGCTGGGATGACCTGCCGCTGGACGAGCGGGCCAGTTACAAGGCGCGTCAGGGAGTCCGTTATCACACCCTGTCCGGCGTCATGGTTGGCGATCCCAACTCCATGGAGCCGGTGCCGAAGGACGGCAAGACCATTGGCGAGATCTTCCTGCGGGGCAACACCATCATGAAGGGGTATCTGAAAAACCCCAAAGCGACCGAAGAGGCGTTCCGGGGTGGCTGGTTCCACACCGGCGATCTTGCGGCCTGGCACCCGGACGGCTATCTGGAAATCAAGGATCGTCTCAAGGACATCATCATTTCTGGCGGCGAGAATATCTCGACCATCGAAGTGGAAGACGCCCTGTACCGCCATCCCGCCGTACTGGAAGCGGCCGTTGTCGCTCGTCCCGATGAAAAATGGGGTGAAACGCCCTGCGCGTTTGTCACGCTGAAACCGGATGGCCCCGAGGTCACCGAAGAAGAGCTGATTCGCTTCTGCCGAGAGAAACTGGCGGGCTTCAAGGTGCCAAAGACGATCGTTTTTTCCGATCTCCCCAAAACCTCGACCGGTAAGATCCAGAAGTTCGTGCTGCGGGACGAGGCCAAAAAGCTGGGCTAGTCGCCTGTAACGGCCCGACGGGCACTGGCCGACGCCGGAGGATGAATCCGCTCGGCCAGTGCCTGCGCCCAGGCCGTATAGCCGGCAGCTCCCGGATGAAAACCGTCACTCGCGATCATGTCAGGGCTTTGCGTAAACTCCACGTCCACCACGCTGACGTTGGCGATGTCCGCCAGGTGGCGTTTGAGTAACCGGTTGAACAGCATCGCACGTTGTCCCAGGTACCACCTGAGTGGCTGGGGCAGCGCCGGAAAGCGATGCATGGGTGGAATCGACGACATGAGAATCTGTTGCGGTCTGTAGAGCAGGTTCAGGTTGTCGGCGAGTCTGACCATGCGACGGACCCACCGCAACGGCGAGATGCTGGACGTCACGTCGTTCACGCCCAGTGAAATCACCACGACGTCGGCCTGCAGCTGAGGCAGCCGGTCAGACGGTGGCAGATAATCGTTTACCTTGAGCCCGGTATGGGCCTGCAGTGTCCAGTTGACCGTAAGCCGTTGGGCCAACTGCTCAGCGAGCTGGCCAGACAGCGCCTCGCGCTGCTCGTTTACGCCCACCCCTGCGGCGGCCGAATCACCCAATATCAACAGGTTCAGCAGCGGCCCCTCGCCAAGGGTTCCGCTGCGGGCGCCTGCCGCCTCGGGAAGCTGCGGTGTCCTGGCCCGTACCCGTCGGCCCTGAATAAGCAATACCGGGGCAAGTGGAATGATGGATACCCTGTTCAGCAAGAAACGCACTCCTGAGGCGCGGCGCGGATGGCCTTCATCCTGATCATAGGTCCGCGCCGGGCGGGCGGCAACTCCGGCGAGCCGGCGCCTGACGGTGGCCTGTCAGACAAGGGCGGGCTGATCGGCGCCAGTTTGGCCTGCAATGACTGACCGATCCGGCAAAAAACGTGGGCAAAATTTCGTCAACGTTCTATGATGGAGCTGACGAATGAAGCGACTGCTTTAATGCAGGGCAGGCGTCAACACGACAACAACAATGACGAGGAGGCTGTCATGTCTCTCAGTTCAACACCAGACGGCGTGTCCGTATCGCCACGTCACCTCAATTTTGACGTGGAAGACGACCTCAGGACGCTCTGGTTTGGAAACGATGTGTTTCGCACAGCATTTTTCAACGCATTGTCGCTGCAGTTTCCCGAAGGTGAGCAGCAGTTTATTGACGCTGTGCGGCTGTATCGCGATCGCATCGACGATCCCAAGCTGGCAGCAGAGATTCGTGGTTTTATCGGACAGGAAGCGCTGCACAGTCGGGAACACCGTCACTACAACGACGCGCTGAAAGCGCGCGGATACGACGTGGACGCAATTGACCGGCGCTTTCACAAGCACATGAAATGGGTGAAGAAGCTTTCGCCAAGCCGGCAATTGGCGGGTACTTGCGGTGCTGAGCACTATACGGCGGTTCTGGCGAATGCCATTCTTCGCCATCCGGAATGGATGGACGGTGCGACCCCGACCATGAGGCGACTCTGGCGTTGGCATGCCATCGAGGAGACCGAACACAAGTCGGTGGCGTTCGATGTCTACCGCCACTGCGTTGGAAATGACCGGCTCCGGCGGGTGGTATTCCTGTTTGTCACGTTCAATTTCTTCAAATTCACGTTCCTGAACACCTGCAGCCTCCTCAGGACCGAAGGCAAGCTCTGGAGCGTGTCGACCTGGCTGGGCGGCCTGAATTTCCTCTGGGGCCGCCCGGGTGTGCTCAGAGGCTGTGTGCCGGAGATTCTGGCCTACTTCCGCAAAGACTTTCACCCCTGGCAGCAGGACAATCGACGCTTGCTCGAATCCAGCCTGTCCGAGCTTGAGCTCAAGGGAAAGCCGGCCTGATAGCTGCGCTGGACGATCTGTAGGTTCTTGTAAAGCAACGGCTTCCGACTGTTATGTTTTGTTGTCCGGAGGTCGTTGCCCGCTGAAATCCCGCTCGTTTTATGCTAAAGCTTGAACTAGTATCTGGTTTCCCCCGGACCGATGAGGCTCTGGTTGCGCTGTCGATGGCGATGAGTGCGGCACTCGGACGTTACGGAGCGGGGACTTCTCAGTATCCATACTAAAATAAGAAGGGTGACGCCTCCGTACGGTGTGCCCAACGATGGAGACCTGCTATGCGTGTCGGTTTAATCGTCGATTCTGCGTGTGATATTCCGCACGAGTTCAGCCGCAAGCACGGCATTTTCGTGCTACCGGTAACCGCCAAGATAGATGATCAGACGTATGTCGATGATCATGACCCGGTCAAGACCCAGGATTTCTACCAGAGTGGCTTGTTGCAGAAAGGCCACCACGCAGAGACCGAGGCATTCACGGCCAAACAGATCTATGACCTGTTCATGGACAAGATCGTGACCAACTACGATGTGGCGATTTGCGAAACCGTCACCAAGGCCCGCAGCCTGATCTTCCAGAACGCAACCGAAGCCATGAACAGCGTGATGGCGAATTATCGCGATATCCGCGCCAAGGCCGGAGTGGAGGGCGGCTTTTCCATGAGGGTCATCGACAGCAAGCAGATTTTTGCCGGTCAGGGCCTGCTGGCGGCCCACACCCAGAGACTGATCGGCCAGAAGCTCACCAAAAATCAGCTCCGTCATGAGGTGGACACCTTCACCGACAAGATCTACACCTGCGTTATTCCCAGGGATCTGCACTATATCCGTGAGCGGGCGCGGGCAAGGGGC
>JAWVWU010000052.1:0-9539 GCA_033723595.1 Marinobacter sp.
GGTTGTGTTCCACAAAGCGGCAACCCTCTGCCTGGCTAACCCTCGTTTGAGGGTAATTTCTTGCCATTGGGAGTTGTGCCGGCATCAAGAAATCGGGTGTGTTGCCGATAAATACGGTTCAGGGTCCCACACAGGCGTGGGCCGGATGAGCCATCAACAGCCGTTACGGGTGGCGGTTACACCCTGTGAATAACATACAGAACTAACAGCGCCGGTCGGGCGCGTTTCAGACGGAGAAGCCGAGTGCGAATCTGGGCGGTTGCCAATCAGAAGGGTGGGGTAGGGAAAACAACGTCCGTGGTTGCCCTGGGCGGCCTGTTGGCGGCCAGCGGAAAGCGGGTTCTGGTCGTAGATCTCGATCCCCATGGCTCACTGACCAGCTGGTTTGGCTATGATCCGGATACCATTACCCAGAGCGCCTTTGACCTGTTCCAGCATCAGGGCAAAGTGCCGGACGGGCTGACTGCCCAGTTGCTGCGAAAGACCTCGTGTGACGGCCTGTCACTGTTACCGGCCAGTACGGCCCTGGCCACGCTCGAACGCAAGATGGTGGGCGTGGAGGGTATGGGCCTGATTATTTCCAGGGCGCTGGCCCAGGTCTGGGATGATTTCGACTACGTGCTACTCGACAATACACCGTCCCTGGGCGTGTTGATGGTCAACGCGCTGGCGGCATCCCGGCACCTGATTGTGCCGGTTCAGACCGAGTTCCTGGCGCTCAAGGGCCTCGAGCGCATGCTGCATACCCTGGAAATGATCATGCGATCACAGAAAAGCAAGTTGACGTATACCATCGTGCCAACGCTGTTTGATCGTCGGACGCAGGCGTCGGTGAAAAGCCTGAACGCCCTCCGCAAGACTTATCCGGATTCGCTCTGGCGGTTTGCCATTCCGGTTGATACCAAATTCCGGGACGCCAGTCAGTCGGGGCGGGTGCCCTCCGAATTTGACGCCGAAACCCATGGCGTCCGGGCCTATCGGCGCCTGCTCAAGGATCTGCTGGAGACAACCGGCGCTGCCGGGGGGCGTCCGTGATCAGCGTCGGTAAATTGACACGGGCATTCGGGCAATCCTCACCACGGGGTGCCGGATGACAACGAACTCCCGAACCGATCTGGCCGACCCGACCCGGGCCCTGGTCAGTTATCTGGACGATCTTCTGCAGACCGCATCACAGAGTGCGCGGGAGCCGGCCGATCAGCCGGAGGTGCCGGCCCGTCCCGCCCGGGCTCTCCAGGAGCCCGAGGCAACTGCCCCGACGCAGGTCGTGGCGCCAGCGCGTCCGTCCGTTGCCCCGGCGCCGGCGCCCGCACCCGCACCGGTTGCGATCGAGACAACCCGGCCCGTGGTATCCGATGAACCACCGGCGGCGATCAGTCCGCCAGACACCCGCCCGGATTGGTCAGAGCAGCCTTTTGAATGTCTGATATTCAAGGTCGCGGGCCTGCAGCTGGCCGTGCCTCTGGTCCTGTTAGGCGCGATCCACCGCATCGAGGGCAATATCAAGCCGATTCCGGGCCGGCCTCCCTGGTACCTGGGGATGCTGCCGGATCGTAACCAGAATCTGCGGATCGTCGATACTGCGGAATGGATTATGGCAGGGCGTGTGCCGGCCAACGCCCGCGACGGCTACCGGTTTGTGATCCGCCTGGATAACAGCGAATGGGCGTTGGCCTGCGACGATGTGGCCCAGTCTTTTACCCTCGACCCCGACGAGGTACGGTGGCGTTCAGCGCGAAGCAAACGACCCTGGCTGGCCGGTACTGTTGTCCAGCACATGTGCGCACTGATCGATGTCGGCACCATGGCGGCGATGCTTGCGCGGGCTGAGAAGGAACATACCCTGACACTGGAATGAGCGCGATGTCAGATTGGTGTAACAGCAGGCCCAGCGAGTGAGTCGATCGCGACACTCGCTTACGGATTGATACCGTATAAGGCTGGCACGATTTGTGCCCCTAACTATAGTATGGGGCACTGACGATGATTTTTTGACGATCAGGTTGTCCCACTGGGCAGCCTGCCGAGGAGAACGACAACATGGCTTCCCAGAGTGGACAACAGAATCAGGCCCAGGACGATCGGATACTCCAGTATGTGACCTTCCGGCTGGACGACGAGACATACGGCATCGACGTCATGCAGATCCAGGAGGTCTTGCGTTACACCGAAATTGCGCCGGTTCCCGGTTCCCCGGACTATGTCCTGGGCATTATCAATCTGCGCGGTAACGTGGTGACGGTGATCGATACCCGGCGCCGATTCGGGCTGGCGGATGCCGAAGTGACCGATGCGACCCGCATCGTCGTCATGGAGTCGTCCAATCAGGTCATGGGCATCCTGGTGGACTCGGTAGCCGAGGTGGTTTACCTGAAGTCCAGCGAAATCGAAACGGCCCCGAACGTTGGCAACGAGGAAAGTGCCAGGTTCATTCAGGGGGTTTGCAATAAAAACGGTGAACTCATCATCCTGGTTGAGTTCGACAAAATGCTGGCGGACCACGAGTGGGCCGAGATCGCGTCCCTGTAAGTCGCTAATCGCGCAGGGGGATAGGCGCTCCCGGTCAGTGGCCCGGCTGGTTCAAGACCATGAGCGAGGCACGTATGACCGACTGGACCGCATTGGCCCCCTGGGCTCTCACCGTTATTGCGCTGACACTTCTCTGCGCACACGCCTGGTATACCCGTCGTCAGTTGAACCGTTTGAATGCACAGCTCCGCGAGCGCTGTGAAGCGCTGGGGCGCGAACTGCACGCGACCGGAAGCGGCAGCATCGGGGTCGGCCATCGGGTGGTGGCCTGCGAACGTCAGTTGCACGAGTTGCGAGGACTGATGGACGAGATGCGTCAAAATGACCCGCTGAGGATATCCTACGATGAGGCGTCGAGACTGGTAGAACTGGGCGCAGACGTTGATGATCTGATGAATACCTGCGGCATCTCGCGCCCTGAAGCTGAACTGGTTTCGGCCCTGCGGCGTCGTTCGGCGGCTTGAGAAGCCCGGTCAGGATCAGGGCGGTGAATCCTGATCCCTGCCGGCGTCGGCCGGTGTCTTGCCCTGCAGATTGAAGGCAAACGCCAGAATTTCGGCGATCACGCGGTACAGGGTGTCCGGAATCTCCTCGTCCAGGTCCAGTCGCGCCAGAATACTGGCCAGCTCGGGGCTTTCGTAAAGCGGCACCCCATGCTCCCTCGCCAGCCGGATGATTTCTTCGGCTATCTCATCCATGCCGCTTGCGGCGACGGTGGGCGCCCGCTTGCCGTCGTATTTCAGGGCAACTGCGGTTTCCCGGTGCGTTGTCTGCTGCCCCTCTTTGCTCATCATGGCTCCTCAGGCCCGGGTATCCACCAGGCGTTGTTCCAGGCGGGTGGTCATGCCCTGGGGGCTGCCACGTCGGCACTCCAGGTCCACCACCTCCAGACCGAGATCGGTCAGCCGCGACCGCAGGCCCGAAAGACTGGAATTTGCCTGGCGCAGGGTAGCGGCGCGTTCGGCCCAGACCCTCGCTGACACCTGCTGGGCCCGTAGAGACACCTCGAAGCACACCGGGCCGGCGTCATCCAGGTCCAGCGTCAGAGAGAATCGCCACTCCGCAATGCGCCGTCGGCGCTGATTGGCCGTGTTCTGGTCTGCGTTGTCCCGTTCCAGCCGTAATTGCGCGAGCCTGGGTTCGTTGTTCGGGTTCACCCAGGGCAGTTCCACCAACACGGTGGTCGGCACCGGCGCGTCGGTGGCAGGCCGGTTGGTCAGTGCCTGGCTGTGCAGTTGATTCACTGCTATTCGATTGAGCATGCCGGCCAAGAGCCGCAACATCTGGCCGCTGTCCATGGGTTCCCTGCCGGCGGTCGGCGATGGCGGAGCAAGCGAGTGAGGAAACTGTAATGGCGCCTGAACGAGGTCGTGGCTGACCAGCGGCGTGTAGCGATTGAAGGCGTCGGCGTGTTCGCCCGTTTCGGCCAGAATGGCCGTGATGATCCGGCCCAGTGCCAGCTTGAGATCGGGCAGAGTAGCTTGTGGCGCTCGCGCCAGCCGTGCCTCGGTAAAGCTGCCGCTCTCGGTGATCCAGTGGCGGATCTGGTCGGCGAGGGCACGCGGCGATGTGGTCCCGCCGGTTGCTGCAGTTCGCAGGGACTCGCTATGGGGCAGGCGACTGACCAGTTGCTGGATGGCCTCCTGGACGCGAGGTGGCAGCGCTCGCTGGGACAGACTGTCCAACCCGGACCGGAGGCTTTCCAGGCCGTTCGGGGATGCCGCCGGCTGGGATGGCAGCGGCTTGCTGATGGCTGCAAGCAATTCACTCAGGCCGGTGTCCAGCCGTTGTTGCCAGGGCAGGCGCTGGGCCAGAGCCTGTGCGATCCGGCTTTCCGGGGGCGCTGCCAGCTTGCCCATCAAGGTCAGCTCATTGCCGGAGCGCATCACCTTGACCCAGTCGCCGGGCTGAAGCCGGGTTTCGCCAACAGCGGCCTGGACCACCAGGGAGCGCCCCTTGACGTCCAGAAGCAACTGGTCGGCCTGCCCCGCCTTGTCGGTCAGCAGTTGGGCTACTTTGGCAAGCACTGCTTTTTGCTGCGGCAGATCGAGGGCGTCCAGCTGGGCTGCGGCCGGCAGCGGGTTGCCAGCCGGCGTCGGCCTGGCCCCAGTCGCTGAGCCGGTCGGTGCGGCACTTGTACGATCAACCGGGGGTGTCGGCTGACCCTGGCTGGGAGGATTGATGGCCATCCATTACCCGTTTCGTTGACGCTGGATAAGAGTAATCCTGCTATGGTTTGGTTATACTACGGCGCGCCGGAAAGCCGTCTTGCTCCGGCATCGCCCGGCCTCGCCGGGGCCAAGAATGAGACTGACCGTTGCCGGCAAAGACCGGGTGGTCAGGCGCAACGCTGGAGACCGAATGTCCGAGCCGTTATTACAGGCGATCAACCTGAGCTGTGAGCGCGACGACCGGCTGCTATTCCGTAACCTGGATTTCTCCATAGTGCCCGGGACACTGACCCGTGTCGAGGGTCCCAACGGCGCTGGCAAAACGACGTTGCTCCGTATTCTCGCCGGGCTGCATGATGCGTACAGCGGGGACGTCTTCTGGTGCGGCCAGCGGCGCGATCGCCAGCGTGAATCGTTCACCCGCAATCTCCTCTATATCGGCCATCGGGCCGGCGTCAAAGCACAGCTTACGCCGCTGGAAAATCTCCGGGCGCTGATGGCCGGGCGTCGGTCCCTGTCCCGTGCGGTACTGGCCTCAGCGCTGGACAACGCGGGCCTGGCAGGCTACCACGACGTACCCTGCCAGAGTCTGTCGGCGGGGCAACAACGCCGGGTTGCGCTGGCACGCCTGCTGGTGTCTGATGAACCGTTGTGGATTCTGGATGAGGCCTTCACGGCGCTCGATCGCGACGGTGTTGCGGGGCTCGAGCAGCTACTGATGCAGCGGGCCGCCCAGGGTGGCGCGGTGATTGCGACCACCCATCATCCACTGGTCGCCGAGGGTATGCAGCAGATTCAGCTTGGACAAGTGAGTGATCATGTCTACTGACGAGCACCCGATGATGACGATGGTCGAGGCCACGGCGCCCCTTCGCCCGGCACTGATTGCGATAGTGCGGCGGGACCTGAAAACCAGTCTGCGTCAGCGTCAGGACCTGTTCAATCCGCTGGTTTTTTTTGTCATGGTGGTCTCGCTGTTCCCCCTTGGGGTTAGTCCGGAAGTGTCATTCCTTCAGCAGTCCGGTACCGGTATCCTGTGGGTCGCTGCGTTACTGTCGACGCTGTTGTCGCTGGATCACCTGTTCCGGCATGATTACGAAGACGGCACGCTCGAGCAGTTGGTGCTTCAGCCCCAGCCCCTGTTCATGCTGGTGCTGGCGAAAACGCTCGCGCACTGGCTGGTCACCGGCGTACCGTTGGTTTTGCTGGCACCGGTTCTGGGGGTGATGGTGCATCTGGACGGGAACTCTATCGGCGTTTTGTGTCTAACGCTGCTTGTGGGTACGCCGGTGCTCAGCCTGGTCGGGTCAATTGGGGCGGCGCTGACAGTGGGGCTTCGTTCGGGCGGTGTGCTGCTGTCTTTACTGATTATTCCACTTTACATTCCCGTACTGATATTCGGTACCGGCACCGTTGCGGCGGCAGCCACGGGCGCACCCGTTGCCGGTTACCTCGCGATTATGGGCGCTCTGCTGGCGATGGCATTGACGCTGGCGCCCTTTGCCTCGGCCGCTGCGTTGCGGATCAGTCTGTCCAATAGTTAGAAGGTGTAGGCCCGATGTGGCAAATATTTCATAAACTGGGCTCGCCCCGCTGGTTTTTCGACATCGCCAGGCGATTGATGCCCTGGCTGCTGGCGCTGGGCCTGGTAATGTCTCTGGTCGGTCTGGTCTGGGGGCTGGGCTTTGCACCGCGAGACTATCTGCAGGGCGACAGCTATCGGATCATTTTTATCCACGTGCCGGTCTCCTTTCTGGCCCAGTCGGTTTATGTGATGATGGCCGCAGCCGCACTGGTGACCCTGGTATGGCGAATCAAGCTGGCGGATATGTTTGTCAAGGCAGTGGCACCGGTCGGCGCCGTGCTCACCTTTCTGGGCCTGTTTACCGGCGCGGTCTGGGGCGAGCCGACCTGGGGCACCTGGTGGATCTGGGATGCCCGCCTGACGTCCATGCTGATTCTGCTGTTTTTGTATATTGGCGCCATTGCGCTGGGCTCGGCCATCAGTGACGAGAAATTTGCGGCCCGCGCGGTCGCGGTTCTGGTTCTGGTCGGCGTGGTCAATATTCCGATCATCAAATACTCCGTGGAGTGGTGGAACACCCTGCATCAGCCAGCGACATTCACCCTGACGGAGAAGCCCAAGATGCCGATGGAAATGTGGGTACCGCTGCTGCTGATGGTGCTCGGGCTATACTGCCTGTTTGGCTGGCTGGCCTGCTGGCGGCTGCAGACGGAGATCATCGTCCGGGAGCGCAAGGCCCGCTGGGTGCGTGACCGGCTCATGGCAGGAGGACGGATATGACACCGGCGTTCAATTCGGTTTCGGCGTTCCTCGCCATGGGCGGGTATGGGCCCTATGTCTGGACCTGCTATGGTGCCTTTTGCGGATGCCTGGGGCTGTTGACGTGGCTATCGGTACGCCGGCGCCGGGCCGTCGAAGCGAGCGTGCGCCGGCTCTGGCGGCTGGCGGAAGCGGGGGAGTCTGAGCAGGCGTCACGGGGTGAATCTCGGCCGACGGCCCGCCCCTTCAGACAAGTGGACCAGACCAGACCCTAAACGGATCGAGATATCATGCACCCAACACGAAAAAAGCGTCTGACCATCATCCTGTTCCTGATTGGCGGACTGGCCCTGGCCGTCGGTCTGACCACCTACGCCCTGCGGCAGAACATCAACCTGTTTTACAACCCGACCCAGATTGCCGATGGTGAGGCGCCGGCCGGCGTGCGAATTCGTGCCGGTGGCATGGTCGAGAAGGGCTCGGTCCAGCGCGATCCGGACAGCCTCAAAGTGACGTTCCGGGTCACGGACTTTCACCGGTCGGTGTCGATGGAATACACCGGCATCCTGCCGGATCTTTTTGCGGAAGGGCAGGGCGTTGTGGCCATGGGTCGCCTCAGCGCGAATGGCCAGTTTGTGGCGGACGAAGTGCTGGCCAAACACGACGAAAATTACATGCCACCCGAAGTAAAAGAATCACTGGACAAAGCCGCCAGCCGGACCAGCGCCAGCCGGTAGGCGCGCCAACGTCCGGGGTGGCCCGGATTTCACAGAGTGTGGG
Source organism: Marinobacter sp. (assembly GCA_033723595.1). Classification (GTDB taxonomy): domain Bacteria; phylum Pseudomonadota; class Gammaproteobacteria; order Pseudomonadales; family Oleiphilaceae; genus Marinobacter. The sequence continues at coordinate 7,765 of JAWVWU010000052.1, forward strand.
AGGAACCGATGTTCCCGGAACTTGGACAGTTTTCGTTGATTCTGGCCCTGCTGCTGGCCCTGCTGCTGGCAGTTGTGCCGTTGACCGGTTCCCTGACCGGCCGGCCGGTTCTTCAGGATTTTGCGCGCCCCCTGGCTGCCGGCCAGTTTGTGTTTGTGGCGTTGGCCTTTGCCCTGCTGACCCAGGCTTTCGTGACCGACGATTTTTCCGTGGCCTACGTGGCCAACAACAGCAACAGCATGCTGCCCTGGTATTTCAAGTTCAGTGCGGTCTGGGGCAGCCATGAGGGGTCATTGCTGCTGTGGATTCTGATTCTGACCGGCTGGACTCTGGCGGTGGCTATCTTCAGCCGTCGACTGCCGGCGGCAATGATTGCCCAGGTGCTGTCCATCATGGGCATCATCAGCTCCAGCTTCCTGTTGTTCAGCATCATTACCTCCAACCCCTTCGAGCGACTGTTGCCGAACGTGCCTGCTGACGGTGCCGACCTGAACCCGTTGCTGCAGGATATCGGTCTGATCGCCCATCCGCCGATGCTGTACATGGGCTACGTCGGCTTTTCGGTCGCCTTTGCCTTTGCCATCGCCGCGCTGATCAATGGCCGCCTCGACGCGGCCTGGGCGCGCTGGTCGCGGCCGTGGACGACCGTTGCCTGGGCGTTCCTGTCTCTGGGTATTGCCCTGGGCAGTTGGTGGGCCTACTACGAACTTGGTTGGGGCGGCTGGTGGTTCTGGGACCCGGTCGAAAACGCCTCGCTGCTGCCCTGGCTGGCCGGCACCGCGCTGATGCACTCCCTGGCGGTCACGGAAAAACGCGGGGTGTTCAAAAGCTGGACGGTGTTACTGGCGATCATTACGTTCTGCCTGAGTCTGATGGGCGCCTTCCTGGTCCGTTCCGGCGTACTGACGTCGGTGCATGCATTTGCGTCCGACCCCGCGCGCGGCGTGTTTCTGATCGCGTTGCTGGCGGTCACCGTCATTTCCAGCCTGACGCTGTATGCGTTCCGGGCCCCGGTCGTGCACTCGCGGGTCCGCTATGGCTCGCTGTCGCGGGAGGTTTTCCTGCTGCTGAACAACGTGCTGCTGATCGCCGCCATGCTGTTGGTTCTGGTTGGCACCGTGTACCCCTTGATCCTCGACTATTTCGACATGGGACGCCTGTCGATCGGCAAGCCTTTCTACGACACCACATTCAGTCCGGTTGCGATTGCCGTTGGCCTGTTGATGGGCGTGGGTATTTTCTCCCGCTGGAAAAAGACCGACAGCGGCTGGCTGGGTCGACACCTGCTCTGGCCGGCGGCCTGCAGCCTGATTCTGGCCGTGCTGGTGCCCCTGTCCCTCGGCGCCTTTGAGCCCTGGGCATTTGTCGGCTGTTTCACGGCCAGTTGGGTGGCCGTTGCCACCCTACAGGATCTGTGGCAGAAATCCGCGTCCAGTCAGGGCCGTGTGGCGGGCCTGCGCCGGCAAAGTCGGAGCTATTACGGCATGGTCCTGGGTCACCTGGGACTGGCCATCACGATGGCCGGCGTGTCGGTGGTCTCCAACTATGGCATTGAGCGGGATATACGCATGTCGCCGGGCGACAGCGTTGAAATCCACGGCCTGGAATTCGACTTCGTCCGTATCGGCCAGCGTCAGGGCCCGAACTATACCGCCGAATCTGCTGAAGTGGCCATCAGTCGGGGTGGTGATCCGGTGGTGACGCTCTTTCCCGAGAAACGTCAGTACCAGGTCCGGCGCAATATCATGACCGAGGCCGGTATTGATGCCGGGCTA
>JAWVWU010000053.1:0-9500 GCA_033723595.1 Marinobacter sp.
GGCGTCATTGAGTCGGGTCTCGGAAAGGTTGGCCTGTTCGCGCGCCAGCTGTCCGGAAAGGGACTGGTAGTGCTCGGCGGCGGATCGGTAGGCATCAAGCGCCTGCTGTTGATGGCCCATTTGTTCAAACACAAATCCCCGTGCGTAGGGCACCTGTTGCAGCCAGGGCGTAAACAGCGGGCGCCGCTGGAGTGTGTCAAGTGCCCGCAGCGCAAGGCCGAAATCCCGGTCGTGAGCGGCCGCAACGGCAAAATGAAACAGGGCCTCATCGGAAAATACGCTGTCCAGGCGGATTTTCGCCAGCACGGCTCTCGCCTGTGTCTCGTCGCCGGCTTCCAACTGGAGCTGGCCAACGGTGAGCAGGGTGCGATCCCTGAGTGCCTGTCGCTCAGCAGTGTCGTTTCGGTCCGGCTGCCGGTCGAGGGTTTGCGCAAGCTGCTCCGCCAGAACGGTCAGACCGTCGATGGCCGGCGCCCGCTGACCATCGGTGACCTGTCGAATGGCCCGATTGTAACGAAGATAGGCTCCCCAGAGGTTGTCGTCCGGCATCTTGGCGAGCCATTCTGACACCCCGGCCTGGCCGGTCTGCAGTGCCAGCTGTCCCCGCAGATAAAGCCATTCCGGGTACAGCCCGGGGGCCTCCTCGGCGAGGGCCTCTGGCTCGACATGGGCCAGCGCCCCGTTGGCGCCGGCTTTATCGTCTTCGAGGTAAAGTACCTTGCCCAGGTAAAACCAGGCCTGGTTGCGGCGTGATGACGTTACCTGCCCGTCAAGCATCGATTCGAATAGCGCCCTGGCCTCACGGGTCATGCCGTAGGCCAGCATCAGTCCACCCTCTACCAGCTCTGGATTGGCGCCGTGCCCGATGATGCCGCCTCGCGCATCGGCCACACTGAGACGACTGAGCGCCTCGAACGCATTACCCTGGTAATACTCATAGAGCACGGTACCGTAGGCCAGGTCCCGCACTCTCGCGGGCGTATCCGGTTCGGTCGCACCGGCACTGCCGACAGCCAGCGCGCCAGACGCCAGCCATAGCCAGAGCAACGGCCGGGCAGTCAGACGCAGTGCCCGCAGAGACGGTTGGTTCAGGAAGGACACGGGACCGCTTACTCCCACTCAACCAGTCGGACGTCGGGCTGATAATCGGACGACTGATCCTTTATGCGCAACTCCAGGGACTTGGTGTCCGTTCCCTTGTCAATCTGCAGAGTGGCGGCTTTTTTGTAAGGGCGGTTATCCGGTCCAATCCCTTCCACAAACGCGGTAACCTCGTGACCACCCTGTTTGAGATTGCCGATATACAGGCGCTGCATCCCCCCCCTCTGCAGGGCTTTGACCTGACGTTCGGTGTACAGATAGGCTGCGACCACCTCGTCGTCCACTTTCAGCTTGACGCTGTCGAGGCTCAGGAACTCCCCGGTGTCGAGGCTGACAAATACCGCAAACTGGGTGCTGGCGGGAAACAGCAGATCTTCCTCAAGAATGAACAGATCACGGTTCAGTTCGATGACTTTCTTCTTCAGCGATTCCACGTTGGCGGTCACCGAGACTGTCGGATCGTCGCCCGGATTGGCTGGCGCGTTTGTCGACGATTCGTCCGCCCGCGCGGCACTCATAATCAGGCAAGCCAGCAGACCGGCCAGACACAGGGCCAGTCGCGATCGTCTTAGGTGATTGCAGTTGAACATCTTGAGTCGCCTTGCCACGTCAGGGCTCCGGTTATCAGTAATCAAGTATCATCGAGGCCCGTGTAACGAACGCATCGAACTGATACAGGGGTTCATTGCCGGGCAGGTAGTTGCCCGGCGCGGTCACGTCCCGGAAGTTGTCATACCGGAAATCCAGGTAGTCCAGCAGGAGGTTGAAACGCACGCGATCAATGCCCGGCAGCCGCGCCTGTTTCCATTCGTAGGTAACACCGGTACCCAGGGTAGTGCCGGCGAACGAACTGAGTTCCTTGTCGCGGCCGAGATGGGTCTGGGAATTCTGGTAGGGGAACAGATCTCCGTAGAAATCCGCAGCGCTCTGTGTGTAGTAGCGCACCTTGCCCTCGATTGTCCAACGCTCACCCAGCGGGTGGACATAGGCCAGTTCGAACGTTTGGGCGTCAATGCCCCAGGTATCGGTAAAGTAACGGTACTCAGCTTTGATCGAGGCCCGGTACGGCAGGTAATACAGCGCCCGGAAAGCCGTCGACAGGCTCGTCCGGGTATCCGGATAGTCCTCCGCCTGGTACAGGAAATGGGTCGGATCAGCCGGATCGACATAGCGGTTCTGACGATACGGATTCTCCAGGTAGCCCTCGTCGGTGATGGCTTCCAGATCGAGCCCCAATAACAGGTTGCGGGTGATGACCTGGGTCAGGCCAAGCTGATAGTTCTGGTGCTTGGTGTTTTCGGAGAAATTGTCATTGCCAACCTTGCCAACGGTGTCGTCGCCCCTGGCGTAGCCAAGGTTCAGCGTGCTCAGGCCCCCGAAAAATTCCTGGCTGATGGAGAAATAGACGGTATTGGCTTCGTAATCGTTTTCCGAACTGTTGGTGTAGCCCAGACTCAGAATCGCATTGTCATGGAGATAATCAACGCCGGCCGTCAGCTCGGTGCGCTTTTCCTGATATTTGCTGGCCGTGGCCAGCACATCCACCGAGGCGGCCGAGACCGAATCCACGTAGTACTGGCCGGTGAATGACACCTGCGGTCCGGCACTCTTGCGAACAAGCACCGACGGTCCGTCGATGACCATGCCGCCGCCTTCATAGCGATGATAAAGGGTATCGACGCTGTCCTCGGGCAGAGTGACCGCCAGGGCCGTGCCGCTGAGCGCCACCAGCACCAGTGGCGCGAGGATCCGCCGACGGATGACCGGCCTGTTGCGATCAGTTACAACCACAGCCGCCTCCCGAACCACCTTCGGAACCCCGGGCCGATTCCCGGGACTGATACACGTGGTGCATGTAGCTGTCCGCGTAACCATGGCGGCTCAGACTCATGATCGGATCCGCCAGGTTATCCCGCTCATAGGGCTTGACCCAGGGCTTCAGACCACTGCATCCCTGCAGGGTGAGCAGCAGCGCTATCATCAGCGTTGTCCAGACAGTGCGCCTCGCGCCCGTGCCCGTGCCCGTGTATGGTCCGCTGTGCATCCGTGTGCCCCGCCAGGTTCGCTTCATCGTACAGTCATCCTCAGACGCTCCACCGTGGGTTTATTCCCGGATCAGGGTCTTGATCTGCTGCCGGTATTCGGCGGCCGTCGCATCGGTATACCCGCGATGAACAAAGCGGGCATTGCCGTCCCGGTCGATAATGATGGTCGACGGCATTGCATCCACACCGTAAAGCTCGCTGACACGGCTCTCGTTGTCATACAGAACCGGAAAACTCACCGGGACGGCCTTCAGGAAACGATCGGCCTCGGCAGTATCTTCATCGACACTCACCGCCAGCACGGTGAACCCCAGGGGTTTGTACTTGCTGTAGATGTCGTCCATCACCGGCATTTCCTGACGGCAGGGGCCGCACCAGGAGGCCCAGAAATTGAGCATCACCACCTGGCCCCGATAATCCTCGAGGCGAAGGTTCTTGCCCTCGGTGCTCTTCAGGGTGAAATCAGGCGCCGGCTGTTTCGTAGCGGCCTGGGCACCCAGGGCAACGGCCACCATCACCAGGGCGGTGGCAACGGACTTGAGCAATACGGACATGGTGACAAACTCCTCTGGTTATCGGTCACTCGGACTCATTCACACGGTGGTCGCCGGTCAGAAAAAGACTGACAGGCCGCCACTGACTTCGGTGTTGACGGCTGTTTTCTGCTCACCCAGCACATCGATGTTGAAAAAATGTTCCCGCACGCCCAGGTTCAGCGCGAGGCTGTCCGTGAGCAAAACCTGGTAGCCGGCTCCGACGTTGACCGTAAAGCGGTTGTCCCCGGCGAAATCAGTCGCCCCCGCACCGGCGATGAGGTAGAAATTGGTGTTGAAGGCATAGTCGCTGCCCACGAACGCCTCGCCCGGCAACAGCGTGTAGCCGAGGTTCACGTTGTAGAAGGTGTAATCACGATCACTGTCCGGAATCAGCTGCACGTCGCCCGCCAGTTTTTCGAAACTGGTCTGACCGCCGCGTGCAAACCCGATGTTCGCCTCGGCAAACAGGGATTCACTGAGGTGATAGGTGAGACGACCGCCCCAGAGAAACGAGGCGCCAAAATCCTCAATCGTCAGAACACCGGCAAACGCGCCGATTTCAATATTTTCATTGTCAATCAAGGCCTCATCAACCGGCACCGGCTTCACGTCCGGTTCGATCAAGGGTGCGTTTTGGTCGGCTGCCATAACCGGCCATGTCAACAGGGCGCAGCCTGCGACCCGCATCAGGGTTAGAAAAATACGCTGAGTCCCAGTTTCCATTCCGTCGCTTCTTCGTTTGTTTTTCGGTTGGTAAATACTTTGTAGTCCTTGACCTCGGCGCGCACAAAGTACCGGTCTGTCAGATACAGTCGCAGCCCGAATCCGGCGTGGGCGGCGGTATTGCTGCGATTTTCAGGCTGCGACAGCGTCGCCTTCGGATGGATGAAGACCTGCCCCACACCCAGGGTGAAAAAGGGCGAAATTCGCCAATCCGGAAACGGCTGGTGCACAATATCGGCATTGATCAGCCGTATTTCCGAAGCGTCGCCCAGTACCTGGGCAACCCAGAGCTCCGCGGCCAGATTCCGGGTCATCCAGTAGCCACCGTAGGCCGCGTTCACGGCGGCACCGCCGAACGTGCCGATCATCAGACCCGCCTCCCAGTCGCGGCGGGCGTAGTCCTCGAATCCCGGGTCCGTGAGCCTGACCGGCTGCCCCGCACCATCCCGTGTCAGGGCGATATCCGCGACCTTGACCCAGCCCTCGCGACCGGCCGGATCCTGGACTTTCAGCCAGCTCGTTTTTCGTGTCAGTAGCGTCAGCCATTCGCCCCGCTCGCTGACTCGCACCACCGGATAACCGGCGCCCGGTCCGCTGTGCCACTCCACGAAGGGCACCGCCACCTGGACCTGAGGCTGGGGCTCATCGTCACGGCCCCACCAGCTTCCGGCGATGAGATCACCCGATAGAAACAGCCAGACTGGCAGGCAAAGCCATGCCAGTCGCCGGGCTGGTCGTCCAGTTTTCAGAAAGTGCGTGTCCGGCATCGGCACTCGGGCTCGTTCCTTGGTTGATCAGGCCGTCCGGCGCCGCCGGACCTCGTGTCAGTTTTCAGGTGCATCGAAGGGGTTGTTGTAGTACTGCGCGCCCAGATCAAGCCATTCGGCAATCAGCTTCAACTCGGGCGGCGTCAGAAATCCCTCGTGGGAGCCTCCCGGCCGGAACCGGCTCATGAAACGCGTGCTGGCCATGGCCCCGGCGGTGTTCATTGATGCCGGCACGTTCACGGTGGCAAAAATGGGAATCGGGTTGCCGGCGCCATCAAGAATGAGGTCACCGTTTTCATCGCGTTCAAACTCACCGGTATCCACCAGGCGATCAATCAACGCCCCCATATCAACAATCTGCTCGTTATCGTTAAACAGCAGCTCGCGGTAGGATTTGAACATGTCGGGGTTGTCAGACGAGGGGCCATCGGTCAGATCAAGCTGGCCGTCCGGCACCCGGGCCGCGCCCATGGCGTCCTGGCTGGCGTGGCAGGCTGTGCAGGTGTAATCGTCCAGAACCGTTACCCCGTCGGTATCCAGCACCGTCCGATCGACGCTCCAGATCGGGTGAATATGCTGCTCATAGTTGATCACCACCCGACACAGGCTGGTCCAGTCAGCCGCGCAGGCACTGGTGATCGGCGCTGGCGTTGACAGATCCGCGTAAGCATAGGTGAAGCTGTCCGCTTTCGGAGCTGCCATCGGGTCGGTCCAGACGTCGTCGTAGACAATGTCCGGATTTAGCCGGTGTATGCCGTTGATGCGAGTATAGGTCTGCGCCATGGTCTCGCCCATATCGGCGACCAGCGAGCGCTCGGTATTCGGGAACTCGAGCCCGGTTGTTGGCGCCCCCGGATTGACGGAAGCGGGTTCGGCGTCGGGCCGCCCATGAGGCACCTCACTATCGCGGGTGTGGCAGCCGTGACACTCAACCGTTTCCCCGGGCCGGACTTGCAGCCAGTTCTGGTGTCGCTGGGTCACGCGCTCGCCCTGGGCATTGAGCACGCTGATGCCAAAGGCCACGTTGGCCGGCACTGCCAGGCGCACCGAACCATCCGGCTCGACCGGTGCATAACCCAGAATCTCCCGCATCGACTGGGCTCTACTACGGCCAAAGGCTGTATTGTCGATCATCCGCACGTCATCCCCGGGTATGGAGACGGGTTTTTCGATCCGCACGAAGCGTGCCGGCCGGCTTCCCGGTGCCGTAGCGACGGGGTCGGATACGGTCGCGAGTCCGCCGGGGCTGGTATCGTTGCCATCAAAATCATAAACACTGCGGATATGCAGTATGCCGAGGCCGGCGTCGGCCAGACTTCTGGCTTCATCCGTGAGCACCGGTGTGCTCAGGTAGTCCGGCAGAGGACGGCTGGTCATCAGCACCGCCTCATCAAACTGCTGGCCCTCTACCGGCGGGGCGATCGGCAATTGCGTTCCGGTCACGGCATCCAGCACCCACAGTCCGAAGACCGGTGAAGCCGCGCGGTAGTGACCTGAGGCAATGCGATCGGCGGTACAGGTCAGGGGCGTGCCATCACCGCCAATCAGCACAAGTCGACAGGGGCTCCAGCTCACCAGATATCGATCACTGCCGTCGAACAGCGGTGACGTATAGCCATAGGTGCCATTCAGACCTGGCTCGCCGAGAGGGCTCAGGCCGGATTTGAGGGGAATCTGTGCCATACCCGACGTCCGATCGGTAGTCTGGTCCGACTCGACAAAGTGCTGCACATCGATATCCGTGGGCAGCGCACCCAGATCGGCGGATTCAAACGGTCTGACCTGAACCAGCAGGTGCTGGTCATCATTTTCCACCGGTCGGATGAACTGGACCGGATCGGAACTGCCAACCTGGTCATGGGAATGCCGGCCATAGCGGTAGGTCAGTCCGGTGCCGTCCGGATTCACCTGGTAGAGGTTGATTCCGTTGGCAGGGGTCTGCCCTGCATTGTCCCAACGACTGAACAGAATCTTGCCGTTCGCCAATACCGTGGGGTCCAGATCATGGCTCTGATTGAACGTGATCTGTTCAATATGACTGCCGTCGCTGTCCATGACATGAAGCACGAACGCCGGAGATTCCCGGTCCTCGTCCAGGGCTTCGAACTGGGGTTTGCCCTCGTCAAGCAACACCGCCTTGGATACCCGCTGGCGGGTGGACGAAAACACGATCCGGCCGTCCGGGAGATAGGCGGGAGCGATATCCTGACCCGCCTCCGCGATCACATCGGAACTGATGATACGGCGCAGATTGTCGGTCGTTGTATCGTATTCCCAGATGTTCCATCGCGGCTGGTCCGCCTCGTCGGCACCGTCGATGTCCGGCGCGCGCATGGCGAAAATCAGACGGGTGCCGTCGTAGGAGACATCCAGATCCCGGACGTCATATTGAAGCTGGCCAGATTTGTTGAGGAAAGACGGATCCGAAAACGCCCGCGAGCTAATGTCTCGGGCCGGTGCGGCCGGTGACGCACGGTCTTTCAGGAAAAGCCGGGCGCCGGGACGAAACATCGCCGGTTGCCGCAAGTCATCGGCAAGCAGGCTGCCATTGTTTTCATCGAACAGCAGCGGTCGCTTGATGTAGGCAACCGCGTTCTCGACCACGACCGGATCCGCCGCCTGGTCGCTGCCACTGAATCCGACTCGGCACCCGGAGAGGGAAAGCACCGTACCCAGTGCAACGCACAGCGGCCAGAACAACAGCCATCCTGAATCTGTACGTTTTCGTTGATTGTACGTCTGTCGGTTGTGCGTCACTGGCGTGGCACCCTTGGTTTTTCGCTAAACCCGCCCGGACAGTGCCCGGAGAGCCACTCCGAGCGGCCGTTGCGTCCCTGCGTCACCGGTTTGGAATCGAGCGGCCGGGACGCGCACATTGCTTTATCGCCCGCACTTTTCACTGCCGGATGGGGCGTGTGGAGCGGGCCAAAGGCACACTCAGTATGTCCAGCCTGCATGTACCGTCCAAAGGCTTTGCGTAACGAAGTGTAATAGCGTCGACCACCGCTCAAAACTACTTTCGGTTACTAAACTATGATTTTGCGACACACCGCTTCATATTACCGTGCTGGAGCAAACTGACCAGGGACAGCCGTTATGGAAATCAGCGTTCATACCGGGCAAGGCAAACGGCCTGCCATACGCACAGCCTGCGCCTGGGCCTTGGTGCTCACGGCGGTTTGGGGACAGGCCACCATCACGGCGGCGAATGAAAGGGATCAGGCGAAGCGCATCCACGACCGGATCGCCGGTGTTCCACCCTCAGGGGCCGTCCTTGACAGTATGGCGGCGGATATCCTCTCCGGTGATCCTGAGGCCGCGGCGTACACGGCCATGGAATCGAGCGCCTTCTACGATGTTACCCTGAAAAATCTGGTCGCACCATGGACCAACGAAGCCATGTCGAGCTTTGTACCGCTGAACGATTACACCGCAACGGTGATCGGCCTGGTGCGCGACGACGCGGATTTCCGGACCCTTCTCTACGATGACGTGCTCTATGTCGGGGACAGCAGTCTCGGTCTGCCTAACTATTCCATCAGCAACAATGATCACTATGTGGCCCTGGAGGACGGCGGTTACAGTCTGAAAGATGCGCTGGTCCGGGTCCCGCAATCAAACCGTAACGGCCTGCCACCGGGCGCCACCGCCGGGGTTCTGACCTCGCGCGCTGCGTCCCGTGCCTTTTTCAGCGGTGGCACCAACCGTGCCATGTTCCGGTTTACCCTGCTGAACCATCTGTGCAACGATCTCGAGCAGGTTCACGACATTACCCGGCCACCGGATCGCATTCGCCAGGATGTGTCCCGCAGCCCCGGTGGCGACAGCCGCGTGTTCCTCAATAACTGTGTCGGTTGCCACAGTGGAATGGACCCCATGGCCCAGGCGTTCGCCTATTACGACTACCAGTACAATCCCAACACTGATCCCGATGGCGCGCTGGGCAAGCTGGTCTATAACGCTGTCGGCATGACCGACCCGGACACCGGCACCCGGGTGCAGGCCAAGTATCACATCAATTCGGCGAATTTCGAGTTTGGTTACGTAACGCCCGATGACCATTGGGACAATTACTGGCGTCACGGCGCCAACCGCCGTCTCGGCTGGGACTCGGCCCTGGACGGCTCGGGCGATGGCGCCAAATCGCTGGGCCGGGAACTGGCCAGTTCAGACGCTTTCGCCGAATGCCAGGTCAAGAAAGTCTTCAAAGCCGTCTGCCTCAGGGCCCCGGTGGACGGTAACGACCGGTCACAGATCGCGACCATGACAGCCGATTTCAAAAGCAGCGGTTATCACCTCAAACAGGTGTTTGCCGAGTCCGCCGTCTA
>JAWVWU010000054.1:0-9467 GCA_033723595.1 Marinobacter sp.
CAGTGCCCCGGTGGTAATCGCCAGGACCAGCAGAATGACGCCGGCCCAGACCAGTTCAAACAGGAGCGACTCCATGGTTTGCAGTGGCGGCAGGTTGCGGACCAGCAAGCTGTTGTAGTTCTGCTTGAGTTGCCGGTTCTGAATATAAAGAAGCAGTGCCTGTGCGGCCGCAAGCGTGAACAGGCTGTAGGCCGTGATCGACAGGGCTATGTGCGACATCATGCCCCAGTTGTCCTCGGCGATGAATCGCGGTGGCGAATGAAAGATCAGGTTGAAGATGACCGTCAGTCCGGCCAGTGGGTAGATGCACAGGAACAGGTTCTGGAGCGGTTTGCGCAGATTCAGGATGAGCAGTAGCGCGACGATCAGCCAGGAAATAAGTACCGAGCTTTGAAAAAAACCGAAATTCAGTGCACCGTGGGACTGAATCGTGTCCCAGATGAGCGCGCCGTGACTGGTCAGGGCCAGGGTGCCAACCAGTGTCACGATGGCAATGCTGGTGTGAACCCGACCCCGGAAGCTGAGGGCCTGAAGCGCGGTCCCAATGCTGTAGAGAAAAAGTGTGGTTACCGCGAGAATCAGGGTTCCCATGACGTCCTTTTTACAGAAAATGCCAGTTAGGGGTGAGGCCGGTTGATGACTGAATCGACCCGGCAGGTCGTTTCAGGCCGATAGTCTGGGTATAATGTCGCGATTGTGCAACCGGAATCAACCGGTTCCTTGTTCACGCACTCAACCAGCAGGGGCATTGACTGACGCCATGTTTGAAAACCTCACCGATAGACTCTCCGGCAGTCTGAGAAAGATATCCGGCCAGGCCCGGCTAACTGACGACAACATCAAGGAGACCCTGCGCGAAGTTCGTATGGCACTGCTGGAGGCCGACGTTGCCCTGCCGGTGGTGAAGGCCTTTGTGGAAAGCGTACGGGAACGGGCGATTGGCCAGGAGGTCATGCGCAGCCTGACTCCGGGTCAGGTGTTCGTGAAGGTCGTCCAGCAGGAGCTGGAACGTGTCATGGGCGCAGGCAATGAAAGCCTGAATCTAGCCACTCAGCCGCCCGCCGTGATCATGATGGCGGGTCTGCAAGGCGCGGGTAAGACGACGACCGTGGCCAAGCTTGCCCGCCTGCTCACCGAACGCCAGAAGAAATCGGTGCTGGTCGTCAGTGCGGACGTATACCGCCCGGCGGCGATCAAGCAGTTGGAAACCCTGGCGAGCGAAGTCGGCGTTGCCTTTCACCCGAGTTCTGCTGACCAGGATCCGGTCGCGATTGCCGAAGGCGCGATCGACGCGGCGCGCAAGAAACACATCGATGTGGTGATCGTGGATACCGCCGGCCGTCTGCATGTGGACGAGCAGATGATGGGTGAAATCGGCCGTCTGCACAAAGCCGTCAACCCGATTGAAACGCTGTTCGTGGTTGATGCCATGACCGGTCAGGACGCCGCGAATACCGCCAAGGCGTTTAACGATGCCCTGCCGCTGACCGGTGTCGTGCTGACCAAGACCGATGGCGATGCCCGGGGCGGTGCGGCGCTCTCGGTTCGGCACATTACCGGCAAGCCCATCAAGTTTCTGGGTGTCGGCGAGAAAGTCGACGCGCTGGAACCGTTTTATCCGGACCGGGTGGCCTCGCGCATACTCGGCATGGGTGATGTGCTCTCGCTGATCGAGGAAGCCGAGCGCAAGATTGATAAGAAGAAGGCCGAGAAGCTGACCCGCAAGATCAAGAAGGGCAAGAGCTTCGATCTGGAAGATTTCCGCGACCAGCTTCAACAGATGAAGAACATGGGCGGTATCGGCGGGCTTCTGGATAAGTTGCCTGGTATGGGGCAAATGGCACAGGCCGCCCAGGGCGCAGTCAACGACAAGAGTATGGGGCAACTGGAAGCGATCATCTGCTCAATGACGCCGAAGGAGCGTCGTTATCCCGATGTGATCAATAATTCGCGCAAGCGTCGCATTGCCTCTGGGTCGGGTACCCAGATACAGGACGTCAATCGTCTGCTCAAGCAGCACAAGCAGATGCAGAAAATGATGAAGAAATTTGGCAAGAAAGGTGGCATGGCCAACATGATGCGTGGCATGCAGGGTATGATGCCGCCGGGTGGTGGTGGCATGCCGCCATTCGGGCGCTAGCTCTCTGTCCGGGCAGAGCCGTTCCGGCTTCGATCGCGGGGCTCGGCTCTCCCGTGGCCCGGGCCCCGGGCCAGAGACGGGCGGGCTATTGGTTGATGGATCGCCTGATTTGGACTCCGTAGAAACCAGAATGCTTTGCCTGTTTTCTTCGGCAGGGTTTTAGCATAGAATAGCGCCCCTTTCGAGTATGGGTCTTCGCACTGGCCATTGGTTGGTGGGTGTGAATCGTACAAAGTTCGTAAAACAGAACAGGATATTGGTCGAAATGGTAATAATCCGTTTGGCTCGTGGCGGCTCCAAGAAGCGCCCGTTCTACCATCTGACAGTCACTGACAGCCGTAAAGCTCGCGACGGCCGTTTCATTGAGCGTGTTGGTTTCTTCAATCCGGTTGCCCGCGGTCAGGAAGAGCGTCTGCGTGTTGACCAGGCTCGCATCGATCACTGGGTAGCACTGGGTGCTCAGACCAGCGACCGTGTTGCGCAGCTGCTGAAAGGCAACAAAGCCGCCGCGTCGGCTGAGTAACACCTGATTTTCCGGGGTTGAGGCATGACACAGCGTTCGCAGGAAACTGTGATTGGCCGAATCACCTCGGTATTTGGGGTAAAGGGTTGGTTGAAGGTGTATTCCTACACTGACCCGGTTGACGGCATTCTTGGTTATTCAAACTGGACGGCCGTGCTTGATGGCAAGCGCATTCCGGTTGAGCTCGAGGAAGGGCGTCGACACGGTCCCGGGATCGTCGTCAGCCTCAAGGGCGTGACGGATCGGGATCAGGCGAGGCTGTTGTGTGGCGCTGATATTGTGGTGTCCACCGATGCGTTGCCGCCGCTGCCGGAAGGCGAGTATTACTGGTTTCAGCTCGAGGGTTTGCGGGTTGAGACGCTCGACGGACAAGACCTGGGTAACGTCAAGCATCTGATGGAAACCGGGTCGAACGATGTGTTGGTGGTGTCAGCATCGCCGACATCCATCGATCAGCGTGAACGCCTGATTCCCTATTTGCCGGAGCAGGTAGTCAAGTCGGTGGACCTGTCCGCGGGACAGTTGACTGTGGATTGGGATCCGGAGTTTTAGCCGGTGTGGATTGGCGCAGTCAGTCTTTTTCCGGATATGTTTGAGGCCGTTACGGACTTCGGAGTGACCGGGCGGGCGGTTCGGGATGGGCTTCTGTCTTTCCAGACGTGGAACCCTCGGGACTTCACGCATGACCGTCACCGGACTGTAGACGATCGGCCTTATGGTGGCGGGCCGGGGATGCTGATGAAGATTCAGCCTCTGCGGGACGCGATCCATGCGGCCAGGTCAGCGGCGCCCGGGAAGGCATGCGTGGTTTATCTCTCGCCTCAGGGGGAGACGTTGAATCAGTCACTGGTCGAGTCACTGGCTGCGCAGCAGCCGTTGATTCTGGTGGCGGGTCGCTATGAAGGTGTTGATGAGCGCCTGATTGCGGCCGAAGTTGACCGCGAGGTGTCACTCGGCGATTTTGTTCTGTCGGGTGGCGAACTGGCGGCGATGACCGTTGTTGATGCGGTTACACGCCTCATCCCCGGAGCGCTGGGTCATGCGCAGTCGGCAGAGCAGGATTCGTTTGCCGACGGTTTGCTGGACTGTCCGCACTATACCCGGCCTGAAGTTTATGAAGGCCAGGCAGTGCCGGATGTATTGCTGAGCGGTCACCATGATCAGATCCGGCGTTGGCGACTGAAGCAGTCGCTGAGGCGAACCCGGGAGCGACGCCCCGACCTGTTGGCACAACGGGTGTTTACGGACGAAGAGCGTGAGCTGCTGGAAGAACTTTTGAATGAACCGGGTGCCTCTGAAACGTCAGGGCATTAAAAGATTGAGTATCAGGAGCATACGATGAGCGGCAAGAATAACATCATCAGTCAGATTGAAGCAGAGCAAATGACCAAGGAAGTCCCGGCGTTTGCGCCCGGTGATACCGTGGTTATCCAGGTACGTGTGACCGAGGGCAACCGCGAGCGTCTCCAGGCGTTCGAGGGCGTTGTTATCGGTAAGCGCAACCGTGGTATGAATTCGTCGTTCACCGTTCGTAAGATTTCTTACGGTGTCGGTGTCGAGCGCACGTTCCAGACGTTCAGCAAGCTGATTGACAGCATTGCCGTCAAGCGTCGTGGCGACGTCCGCCAGGCCAAGCTGTACTACCTTCGCGACCTGTCTGGCAAGGCAGCACGTATCAAGGAAAAGCTGGGCTGATACACCGGCTGACGGTGAGATCAAACCTGTTGTTCCAGGATCGTGTAGAGCGCGTAGAAAAAAGGCAGCCACTGGCTGCCTTTTTTTATGTCCGGGTGAACCGCACTTCCGGGGTCGCTCGGTCTGCCACTGGAATCGGCCGGTGTGAGCATTGCCATGACTGACAGGCGCAAGCGCAGCGATCTCAATACCCACGATGAAGCGCTCATCAGCCGTTTTGTCGACGCCTTGTGGTTGGAAGACGGGTTGGGAAAGCAAACGCGGGCGGCTTACCGGAGTGATCTGATCCAGTTGTCCCGATGGCTGGGGGATCGCTCGACACCTCTGACGCTGGACAAGGCCTCGCGCACAGATCTGCTGGCCTGGATTTCCCGTGGGCTTGCCGAGGGTCGCAAAACCTCCACCGCCGCGCGCCGTTTATCAGGTCTGCGTCGCTTTTACCGCTATCTGTTGCGGGAAGGGCTGATCGCCGATGACCCGACGTTGCGCATCGACAGCCCGAAGTTACCCCGGCGGTTGCCGGACTCGCTCTCGGAAAGCGATGTGGAGAGTCTTCTCCATGAGCCTGATCCGGAGCGGCCTCTGGAGCTGCGTGACCGGGCCATGCTGGAAATTCTGTACGGCTGTGGTCTGCGGGTGTCCGAGCTGGTGGCGCTCCGGGTCGATCAGGTGAATCTGCGCCAGGGTGTCGTCCGGATCGTTGGCAAAGGCAACAAGGAGCGGTTGATTCCCCTCGGGGAAGAGGCGATCGACTGGTTGTTACGTTACATGGAGTCGGCCCGCTTTGAGCTGCTCAAGGGCAAGGCGTCGGATGCGCTTTTTCCCGGTAACCGGGCCGACGCGATGACCCGTCAGACGTTCTGGTACCGGGTGAAGCACTACGCCGGGCGATGTGGCATCCATAAGCATTTGTCGCCCCATACGCTCAGGCACGCCTTTGCCACGCATCTGCTGAATCACGGCGCGGATCTGAGGGTGGTACAGATGCTGCTCGGTCATTCCGATCTGTCGACGACGCAGATATACACGCATGTCGCCCGACAGCGCTTGCAGTCGTTGCATCAAGCGCACCACCCTCGGGGGTGATCAGCGTCCGGGAATCCGGGCGGATGCGGTTCGAGAAAAATGATTGGTAGACTGAACGTGGATTGATGTTCAATGTCACACCAGAGATTTACGGTTTTGCGTGGGTCCCGGACCCCGGCGATCATTCAACAGACAGGAACAGTTATGAAGATTCAATCGATGTGGGCACGGCTGTTAGTCACGCTGGTTCTGATGTGCGGCGCTATACAGGCGACCGCAGAGGACCGTTCTGCTGCCATCCGAGAGCAGCTGGCGGCAAAACTGCCGGGGCTCAAGATCGCCAGTGTGCAGGCCTCGGCGGCGCCCGGACTGTATGAGGTGCAGGCGAAAAACGGCGACACCGTCTACGCCACTGAGGACGGGCAGTTTTTGCTGACCGGTGACCTGCTGCAATTGAATGCCAGTGGCCTGACGAACGTCACTGAAGCACGCCGTGCCGAACAGCGGGCGCAGGCTCTCGCCGATTTCGGTGATAAAAGCGCAATCATCTTTCCCGCCAAGGGCAAGCAAAAGGCCGAAATCTCCGTCTTCACCGACATTGACTGCCCATACTGCCGCAAGCTGCATAGCGAAGTGGGTCAGTTGAACGACATGGGTATCACGGTGAAGTATTACGCGTTTCCGCGCTCAGGTCCGAACACGCCGTCGTTCAGCAAGTACGTGTCAGTGTGGTGTTCAGACGATCAGCAAAAGGCCCTGACCGAGGCCAAGCAGGGCGTCCGGGTGGCAGCCAAAAGCTGCGACAATCCGGTTCGTGCCCAGTTTGAACTGGGTAACCGGATCGGCGTGACCGGTACACCGGCCATCGTGCTGGAAGACGGCAACATGATTCGCGGTTACGTGCCGGCGGACAAGTTGGCCCAAGGCCTGGGCCTCATGTAGCCGGGTGGCCCGGGACGACTCATTTTTTTAGTCAGGTAAACGGTATATCATGCCGTCGCACAGCCATTCATCGGGAACAGGGGTGTCAGTTTGAAAGAAGTCAGGGTTGGAATCTGTGGTCTGGGAACCGTCGGTGGCGGTACCTTCAGGGTGCTGGCCAGAAACGCCAGTCTTATTGCGGGCCGTGCTGGCTGCAACATCCGGGTGACCCGGGTGGCAACGCGGACACCACGCACCGATCTGGAGCTGGGTGATATCCCGTTCTCCACTGATATCTTCGACGTTGTCAACGATCCCGATATTGATGTGGTCGTCGAGTTGATCGGTGGCTATGAGCCGGCCAAGGAGCTGGTGTTGGCGGCGATTGCCAAGGGCAAGCACGTAGTCACCGCCAACAAGGCGCTGATTGCGGTCCACGGCAACGAGATTTTTGAGGCGGCTGAGGAACAAGGCGTCATTGTTGCGTTTGAAGCTGGTGTTGCCGGTGGCATTCCGGTGATCAAGGCAATCCGGGAAGGCATGGCGGCCAACCGCATTGACACCATTGCCGGTATCATCAATGGCACCGGTAACTACATCCTGACCGAAATGAGAGCCGGTCGTGAGTTTGCCGAAGTTCTCAAGGAGGCACAGGACCTCGGGTATGCGGAAGCCGACCCGACGTTTGACGTCGAGGGCGTGGATGCGGCGCACAAGCTCACCATTCTGGCGTCCACCGGTTTCGGTGTGCCGCTGCAATTCAAGCGAGCCTATACCGAGGGCATTTCGACGATTACGCCCTATGACATCGCCCACGCCGAACTTCTGGGTTATCGCATCAAGCATCTGGGTATTGCCCGACGCCGGGACGAAGGAATCGAATTGCGGGTTCACCCGACGCTGGTTCCCCGTAGTCACCTGATTGCCCAGGTGGACGGTGTCCTCAACGCGGTGCTGGTGGACGGCGACGCGGTCGGTCAGACCATGTACTACGGCCCGGGCGCCGGTGATGAGGCCACTGCGTCTGCAGTCATCGCGGATATCGTGGACGTGGCCCGCTCGGTGATTTACCAGAGCGGCCAGCGGGTGCCCTACCTCGGATTTGACCCCGGGGCGGTGGAAAATCTCAACGTGCTCTCCATGGACGACATCCAGTCGGCCTATTATCTGCGTATCCAGGCCCTGGACCGTCCGGGCGTGCTCGCCAAGGTATCGTCGATCCTCAGTGAGCATGGCATCAACATCGAATCCATCATGCAGAAGGAATCCGAGCTCAAAGATGGCCGCATACCGGTGATTATCCTCACCCACACGGTGCAGGAACGTCAGATGAACCGGGCCATTGAGGATCTGGAAGCGCTGGCCGATGTGGAAGGTCAGGTTATTCGCATTCGTGCCGAAAATTTCAATTAACAGGAACACACTGTGAGATACATCAGTACACGCGGTTCGGCGCCAGCGTTGGGGTTTGAGGACGTTCTGCTGACCGGACTGGCGCCCGATGGCGGCCTGTATGTCCCTGAGTCCCTGCCTCATTTCAGTCTGGAAGAGATTCGCAGCTGGCGGGGGCTGTCCTACAGCGAGCTTGCATTCAAGGTGATGCATCCGTTTGTCGAGGACGCGATTCCAGCGGATGATTTTCGCGCCATGCTGGACGAGACCTATGCGGTTTTTGCCCACGGCGCAGTAGCGCCGCTGGTGCAGCTGGACAGCAACGAGTGGGTCATGGAACTGTTCCGAGGACCGACTCTGGCGTTCAAGGATTTTGCATTGCAGCTGTTGGGTCGGCTGCTGGACTACGTGCTGGAGAAACGCCAGCAACACGTGGTCATCATGGGGGCGACGTCAGGCGATACCGGCTCGGCGGCGATCGAGGGCTGCCGGCGCTGCAAGCATGTGGACATTTTCATTCTTCACCCTCACCAGCGGGTGTCAGAGGTCCAGCGTCGCCAGATGACCAC
The DNA here is from genome assembly GCA_033723595.1 of Marinobacter sp. Lineage (GTDB taxonomy): Bacteria > Pseudomonadota > Gammaproteobacteria > Pseudomonadales > Oleiphilaceae > Marinobacter. The sequence goes on from JAWVWU010000054.1 coordinate 8,267, forward strand.
GGTGACCGGCGACAATATCCACAACCTGGCCATCAAGGGCAATTTTGACGACTGCCAGCGCATGGTCAAAGCCAGCTTCAATGATCAGTCATTCCTCGGTGGCAAAACCCAGCTTGCCGCGGTCAACTCGATCAACTGGGCGCGGATCATGGCCCAGATTGTCTATTATTTCCATGCGTCGCTCGCACTCGGCGGCCCCGACCGCAGTCTGTCTTTCTCGGTGCCGACCGGTAATTTTGGTGATATCTTCGCCGGCTATCTGGCCCGCCAGATGGGACTGCCGATCAACCAGCTGGTCATTGCGACCAACCGAAACGACATCCTGCACCGCTTCATGAGCGGTAACCGGTATGAGCAGCACAAGCTTGAGCACACCCTCTCGCCCAGCATGGACATCATGGTGTCCAGCAATTTCGAGCGCCTGCTGTTTGATCTTCACGGTCGCGACGGCAAGGCGGTGAAAGACCTGCTGGAAAGTGCCAGTCAGGGCCCGGTCAGCATTGCTGATTATCGCTGGAAACACGCGCGTCAGCTGTTTGACAGCGAAGCGGTCGATGACGATGCAACCTGCGCGATGATTCGCGAGATCTATCAGCAGAATGAGTATCTGCTCGACCCCCATACCGCGATTGGTGTGAGGGCTGCCCGTGACTGTCGGCGCGATCCGCAGGTGCCGATGGTGACCCTCGGTACCGCCCATCCGGCGAAGTTCCCGGACGCGATCGAACGTGCAGGACTGGCCGTGCGCCCTGAACTGCCGAGGCACATGGCCGACCTGTTCGAGCGGGAAGAACGCTTTACGGTACTGGACGACGACATGACGTCCGTTCAGAGCTTTATCGCGGAGCACTGGAAGCATGGGTGAGGGTTTGCTGGCCGCATGATGAGTCCCAAAAAGATTCTGCGGCGTCCTGTTCCGGCTTCACTGCCCGATTTGGGCAATGACCACCCACCCTTGCTGCGCCGGCTCTATGCGGCGCGCGGTGTTACCTCCGAAGCCGAACTGCGCTATACCCTGCGCGAGCTGGAGTCGCCGGCCCGGCTGAAGGGCATCGACGGTGCTGTCGACCTCATTGCCACGGCGATCCGTGAGCAGCAGCGCGTGATGATTCTGGGCGACTTTGATGCGGACGGCGCCACCAGCACTGCTGTGGCTATCCTGGGCTTGTCGATGTTCGGACTGGCCCAGCTGGACTTCCGA
>JAWVWU010000055.1:0-9376 GCA_033723595.1 Marinobacter sp.
ACCTCCGACAGGATCGACTATGCAAATTCGACTGGCCAACCCCCGCGGCTTCTGCGCCGGTGTCGACCGCGCCATTGAAATCGTCAACCGTGCGCTGGATGTATTCGGCGCGCCGATTTACGTGCGGCACGAGGTGGTCCATAACAAGTTTGTGGTCAATAACCTGCGTGACCGCGGTGCGGTGTTTGTCGACGAACTGCACGAGGTGCCGGACGACCAGTTGGTGATTTTCAGCGCACACGGTGTGTCTCAGGCGGTGCAGAAGGAAGCTGAACGTCGTGGGCTAAAAGTCTTCGATGCCACCTGTCCGCTGGTGACCAAGGTTCACCTGGAAGTCATGCGCTACAGTCGTGACGGACATGAATGTGTGCTGATCGGCCACCACGGTCACCCGGAAGTCGAGGGCACGATGGGCCAGTACGACACCGCCAACGGCGGCCGCATCTATCTGGTTGAAAACGAGTCCGACGTCGAGCGCCTGTCTGTGGCGGATCCCGCCAAGCTGGCTTATGTGACTCAGACTACCCTGTCCATGGACGACACGGCCAAGGTAATCGATGCCCTGCGGTCCCGGTTTCCTCAGATCCAGGGCCCGCGGAAAGACGATATCTGCTACGCCACCCAGAATCGCCAGGATGCGGTCAAGCAGCTCGCCGGAGACTGTGACCTGATGCTGGTGGTGGGCTCCCCGAACAGCTCCAACTCCAATCGCCTGCGCGAGCTCGCCGAGAGGATGGGTACGCCCGCCTATCTGATTGACGAAGCCAGTCAGATTGATCCGGCCTGGCTTGAAAACAGGGCGGTGGTCGGTGTGACCGCCGGTGCGTCAGCCCCGGAAGTCCTGGTCAACGACGTGATCAACCGGCTTCGCGAGCTGGGCGGTGATGCGCCGGAAGAAGTGGCTGGTCGTGAGGAGAGTATCGTCTTCTCAATGCCGCGTGAGCTAAGAATCAATGCGGTGGACGTTTCCTGACGGCATCCCGATTGTCGCTCCAGAACCAGACCGCTGTCGCATTTTTTCCGCTTTCCCTGCCGGTTATCCTGCCAGGATGACCGTTCGTCGCCCGGTCGTGGCGACCCGCATGAACGTTGATTAATCTTCCCGTAAGTCAGAATGGAAGTGGACTATGCCTTTTATCAAGCGTCATGCGGGTTTTACGATCATCGAGTTGATGGTTACTTTCTCGGTTCTTGCAATCATCGCTACCTTCGCGGTGCCGTCGTTCCGCGATGTCATTATCTCCAACAGCGTTGCTTCGGACCGCGATGAGCTGTTCGTCACCCTGAACTTCGCGCGCAGTGAAGCGGTCAAGCGTGGGCGAGCGGTTACGGTCTGCAAGTCAGCCAACGGGTCCAGCTGTGACAATTCGCTGGACTGGACCGCCGGGTGGCTGGTCTTCCAGGACGACAACAGGGACGGAGCAAAAGCGGGAACGGAGCCAGCCATTCGCGCACATGGGGCCCTGGACGGACAGGTTGCGGTGGCTTTTTCCGGCACTGCGAACGTGATTACCTATGAAAGTCGCGGGCTGCTGTTGAGTAGTGCCAGTGCCGGAACCTTTACCTTCTCCCACAGCGCGGGCAGCAAATTTGACCGGACCATTGAACTGGGCGTCACCGGACGCGCGATGAAGGGCTCATGAGAGGACATGTGATGAAGAATCAACAGGGCGCCGGCCTTATTGAAGTGCTCATTGCGCTACTGGTTTTGGCTATCGGTCTGCTCGGGCTTGGCGCGCTTCAGACGCAGAGTCTGAAGTTCAATAATGAGTCTTATTTCCGCACTCAGGCCACGCTGCTGGCTATGGACATGGCGGACCGGCTACGCGCCAATAAGGATTATGCCCGCACCAGCTCAAGCAACTACACCTTCACGGTCAGTGATTCATCGACGTCTGCGATAGACGCTTGTGAGAGCACGGCGTGCAGTCCCGGCGAGCTGGCCCAGTACGACTTCAAACAGTGGAAGGATCGTGTTGAGCAGGCTTTGCCCGGGGGCAAAGTATCACTGGCGCCGCTGCCCAATGCGACGGGCTCGCCGGCGACCGACTCGCAGGCGTACAAGATTGAGATTTCCTACCAGGCGCCGGACAGCACCAGCGCCCAGACGTTCACCTACAGGGTAAGAATATAATGTTGTACCGGAGACAATTCTCGTCCGTTTTGCCTCGTCAGCAAGGTTTTTCCCTGGTTGAGTTAATGATCTCGCTGGTGCTCGGTCTGCTGTTATCAGCGGGTGTCGTTACTGTGTTTCTCTCGTCCAAAAAGGCCTATCAGACTCAGGATGCCGTGTCGCAGATTCAGGAAAACGCGCGGTTTGCCGAAGAGTTCATCGCGCGAGACACCCGCATGGCCGGCTATTCAGGCTGTTCGAACGAGATGCCAACGGCCAATGTGATCCAGAATGCGGGAGCCAATGTGCTCAATTTCGATCGGGGAATTGAGGGTTTTGATGGTGACAGCGGAACCATTCCTACCATGTTCTCCGATGCCCTTGCCGGTTCGGACGTACTGGTGATACACCAGACGGAGTTGAATTCGGAGTTGGTTGTGACCAAGCACAACCCCAACTCGGCACAGATTGATGTCACCAATCCACATACCTTCAAACCCGGCACTATTATGATGATTGTGGACGCCAACTGCTCCGGGCGAGGGATCTTTGTGGTAACCGGCCCTACCAACAATAACGGTAACGCAACCAACGTTGTTCACAACACGGGTAACACGTTCTCTTACAGCGACGGCAGCTCCGGAGTCGGTAACTGTACGAAATCATTGAAGGGCAATTTTGACTGCTCAAACCTGTCCGCAGCGTCAAATACCGCCTACACCGATGGGTCCAGTGTCTTTGCCCTGAATACAATTGCCTTTTACATCCAGGATCCCGCAAAGAACACAGCGCTGACGTCGCCCACCCTCTACAAGGTGACCTTCTCTGACCAGTTCAGTACGGGCAGCTCGACGCTAGAGCCGCTGGTCGAGGGCGTGTCGGATCTGGATATTCTTTACGGCGTCTGGTCCAACGGCAAGATGAATTATAAATCGGCCAACAACATCAACAGTGATGAGTGGGGGGATGTGCGTTCTGTGCGGCTCGAGCTGTCGGCTGAGAGCCTGACTGATGTGGAAGGGGGGGCACCATTGACACGGAGTTTCGTGCGAACCATCAAGTTGAGGAACCGGTCATGACGCTGAGAGCCCGGTCAAATGCCCAGCAGGGCAGCGTGTTGATTGTAAGTCTGATCTTTCTGTTATTGCTGACCATTGTGGGTGTCAGTGCCATGAACATGACCAGTCTGGAAGAAAAAATGTCCGGTAATTTCCGGGACCACGATCTGGCGTTCCAGGCGTCTGAGGCCGCCCTGGTGGAAGCGGAGGATTACGTGGAGGCCAATTTCGATATTTCTCAGGCGCTGCAAAACGGCTCGCAAATTTACAAAGATCCATGCGACAACGGGCTCTGTTTCCATGGCACGTTCAGTAATTCCTCCTCTCCTGTGACTAACTGCGTGGCCGGTGAAACGAAAGAGTGGGAAACCGCCTCGCTCTGGACAACGGCGTCCAAAACCCGGCTTGCGAGTACCCAGTTGGACGGAACCGCCAAAAACGCGCGCTATATCATAGAATTCCGATGCTTCATGCCGAAGGATCCGACAAACCCTGATCCCGACGCCAATATTTTTGCACAGTGGTCACCCGCCTTTCGCATTACCGCATTGGCCAGCGGGGCGTCCACCGATTCGCAGGTAATGCTGCAATCCACTTACAAGCTCGTCAAGTAACTGACCTGCCGAGAGGAACCGATTATGAACACGATCCGAATGCTTCTGGCGGGCACGATCCTGGTGTTTGCCACTCTCACAGCGCAGGCTGCTTCGCTGAGCTCAAAGGATTTTACGCAGAAACCCCCGGTGCTTACGTCCCGAGAGACGCCGCTGGTCATGCTCGGCCTGTCAGTAGATAACCAGTTGTTTTTCAAAGCCTATACAGACTATGCCGACATCAATGGTGATGGTCAGCTGGATACAACGTACGACGACACGTTTGATTACTATGGCTATTTTAACAGCGGCTGGTGCTACAGCTACTCCAGCACCAACGGTCGTTTTGAGCCGGAGTCCGAGGCAGCCGGTACAAACGACCATTCCTGCAACAGTTCAGCAGGCCGCTGGAGTGGTAACTTCCTGAACTGGGGCACCATGACCCGGATGGATGTCCTGCGTAAGGTACTTTATGGCGGTAAGCGCTCTACGGATACCGCCGCAAGCGGCGCAACGCCAGCCACGACCGTGCTGCAGCGAGCCTACATTCCCAGCGATATCCACGCCTTTGCCAAGGTGTACTCCGGAAGCGACATCAATGAATTCACGCCCTATGCTGCGTCATCTCTTACTGACGGTGCCCTCACTCTGTGTAACGTGTCCTCGGACAATAGCAGCAATGCGGATTCCAGCACGCCCCAGTTGCGCCTGGCCAAAGGTAAATATCGCCGATGGTCAATCAATGAAGGGGCACAGTGTCAGTGGAATTCAGGGGCTAATCGACCGGCTGTCTCTGATCAGATCAACAAGGGTTCTGAGTACGCAGTTCGCATTGAAACCTGTAAGGACGGCAAGGATGCCGGCTCAGATGCGTGTGAGCTGTATAGCACCGGTAATGCCAAGCCGGTCGGCCTTCTCCAGCAGTATGGCGAGAAAGGAGATCTCAAGTTTGGTCTGATCAGCGGAAGCTATGACAAATACATTTCAGGCGGGACCCTTCGAAAAAATATCGGGTTGTTCGGAAGCAATACCGATCCGGGCGATGATGAGATCAATTTGGCAAATGGCAAGTTTACTGGCATCGACGGCATTATCAAAACGGTCGACTCTCTGCATATCATTGGTTGGAGCGGGTCCGGTTACGGCTGTGGTGGACCAGGCATTTCAATTGCCAACTTCAAGAACGGCACTAATGCGTGTCGGGACTGGGGCAACCCCGTGTCGGAAATCTATGCTGAGGCCGTGCGGTATTTTGCCGGCGCGACGTCTGAAACCAGTGCTTATGCGGCCGACGATACACCGTATATCGCTGCATTGAAAAAGGCGACCTGGCCGGCATCGCTCAGTGTCAACCCGCTCAACACCAATACCCGCTGCGCGGCCTGTTCGATCATCATGATTTCGTCGGGGGTCGGCTCTTTTGACGGCGATAATCTGTCCTCTGTGTCCGATATTGAGGGTCTAAGCGGGACGGGTGATCTGGATACTCAAACAGACTCGGTCGGTACACAGGAGTATGGTTCCTTCACCAGCGGCGTGCTCATCGGAGATAACGACGGTAACCCCAACAACGCGAACGCGGATCTGCTGTGTTCCTCGAAAACGCTCAGTGGCCTCAGTGACGCTCTCGGTCTCTGCCCCGAGGCGCCTGCGCTGGAAGGGACCTACCAGATAGCCGGTCTTGCCTACTTTGCCAAGACCAACGATCTGCGCAAAGATACCGGGATGACGGGCGATCAAACCGTCGACACCTATGGCGTGGAGCTGTCTGAATCCGTACCCAGCTTCAACATCCAGGTCGGTTCCGGGCAGATCCGGCTGTTGCCAGCCTGTCAGTCCCGCAGTGGCTCCAGCGGTGACTGGATTCCCTGTACCCTCTTTGATGTTGAGGTCCTGAAAACCGAGACGGATTCTTCAGGCAAGGTGGTCGCCGGTACGCTGGTTTTCCACTGGGAAGACTCATCCTGGGGTAGTGACCATGACCTCGATGGCTCGCAAGTGGTGAGTTTCTGCGTTGGAGGCAGCTCTTCGTCCTGTGACGATGCGGATAATGACTCGCGCACCAATGCGACCTATGACGACAGTGCCGTGGCTTCGGGAACGCTGCGCATTTCTCAGGCTGTTGCCTACTCTGCCGCCGGTTTCAATTTACGGTTTGGCTATGTTGTCAGCGGCAGTAACAAGGACGGTGCTCCCAGTTCCACGACCCACGACTGGCTGGTCCGCCCCGGAGGCCAGAATCGTAACGATCTTTGCCAACTCAATACCAATGATTCGGCCGGCAACCCGCTGTTGCCGATTCCGCGGGACGCGCAGTCCAATAGCTGCTCCTCGGGTCAGACTGATCACGACTATTTTCCGCAGTCCGATGTGTTCTCGCCGTCCAGCACCAACGCGAGGTTGCTGGACCGGCCACTGTTCCTCGCATCGAAGTACGGCGGTTTTATTGACCGGGATGGCAGCAAAACCCCGCTCTACAACGGATCAACCACCGATACCAGAGAATGGGACCTGACCAACAACCGGACCGGTGCCGCCGGTGCGGATGGTGTGCCCGACAATTATTTCTTCGCCAGCAACCCGTCATTGCTGCAGAACCAGCTACAGCGGGTGTTTGAGTCCCTGGTTGCTCGGACAGCGTCCGGTACCAACGCGGCGGTGGTTGCCAACAGCAGTTCCGGGGTGGGCGCGGTCTATCAGGCGCTCTATCAGCCGCAGTACACGGTTGGCAGTGATACGGTCACCTGGACCGGTACGCTGCGGTCAATTTTCATTGACGCGTCCGGGAACTTGCGTGAGGACGGTAACGGTGATGACAAACTCGGCACCATGACCGAAGATCCGGTGGTGAAACTGGAGTTTGATCCCAGCGTCGATAAAACCTTCGTCCAGCGTTATAAAGAAGACGCGTCCGGCAACCTTGTTGTTGACGGTGCCGCCGTGGAGTTGAATAAACTCAGATCGGTATGGAGTGCCGTCGACCAATTAGCGCTGGCCAGCTATCCTGAGGAGCAGCGATCGTCCTACGCATCCGTGGATACCAATCGTCGTTATATCTTCACGGCTATGGACCGCAATTCGGACGGTCAGGTGGACGAGCAGGATGTCGTGCCATTCACGCCAACCGATATGGCGGGCGCATATAGTCAGTTTTATGAGTATTTTGGGTTGTCCAGTTCAGCGCTTGCATCGCCGCTGATTGACTACCTTCGTGGTAAGGAAATCACGGGATTGCGCAGCCGCACGATCGATTATAACGCCAGTGGTTCAACCAGCGTGTGGCGTCTGGGCGACATTATCCACTCGACACCGGCGGTGGTCGGGTCGCCGTCCGAGGGTTACAACGTCAAGTACAGCGACTCGAGCTACCAGGACTTCATAGACAAGTATCGGAACCGCAGACAGGTGGTTTATGTGGGGGCCAACGACGGCATGATTCATGCCTTCAACGGGGGCTTCTGGGATGCGGCGAACAAAAAGTTCCTCACCCAGCCCCTGACCGGCACCGCAGCCGACCAGCCCCTGGGCGAAGAGCTCTGGGCCTACGTACCGGAAAACCTGCTGCCACACATGCGCTGGCTGGCTGAACCAAATTACCAGCATGTCTATTACATGGACGGTGAACCGATCACGTTTGATGCCAACGTATTTCCCGTGGATACGACCCATCCGAAGGGCTGGGGCACCATACTGGTGGTTGGCATGGGCCTTGGTGGCGCACCGATCGACACCACCATTGCCGGTAGCACCGAGACCAAGCGGTCAGCCTACGTGGCGTTTGATGTGACTGATCCCGAGCAGCCGCCGACCCTGCTGGGTGAAATTACCCTGCCGGAACTGGGCTTCACGCTGAGTAAACCGGTGGTGGTGAAGCGGCGTGTGCCCGGCACTGCAACGACAACCACGTCGACGACCACCTCAACGACGACCGACTGGGACAACCCGACTGTCAACAAGTGGTATCTGGTGTTCGGCAGTGGTCCGATAGGTCCCGATGGGTTGAGTGATGGTAACAGTAATCAGAATGCCAAACTGTTCGCCGTTGATCTGAAAAATCTCGTTGACAGTGCCGCCACGACTGGGACAAGCGCGTCCTACTACGCATCGATCAGCGGGTCGACCATCCGCGATACCGGGGTTGGCAACGCCTTTGTGGGCGGTTTGACAGCCGTGGATTGGGATTTGAATTACAGCGATGACGCTGTTTATTTTGGCACGGTAGAGGGCAGTCTGCCGTCACCCGGCGGGCGGTTGATGAGGCTGTTGATTGATGATAATGACGGGGCCAGTCAATCCTATTACGGTATTGGCGGCGCCAACCTGGGCACGCTGGTCAATCTGAGCCGGCCGGCTCAGGCAGCTCCGCTGACCGTAAGGGATCGTAACGGTGATCGCTGGATCCTGGGTGGTACCGGCCGATCGCTGGTGCCGAATGACAACAGCCTGGCTCAGCAACAGCTGTTTGTTGGCGTCAAGGAATCGCGGGATGCCACCAGCCATGACTTCAACTATCAGGCGGTTGCCCTGAGCAGCCTGATCGACACCACCGACGTGGCCGTCTTCGCCAATGAAGAAGTGCGTGATGTGTCGACAGGCTCGCCTCAGGACCTCTACATCAACAGCAAGCTTGTCAGTACGTTTGATGAGCTGCAGACCGCCTTGGAGGCAGCGCCTGGCTGGAAAATAAGGATGCATTATACCGCTGGCGAACCCTCGGGGCAGGTTACCTCAGCGGCGTCGCTGAACCCGTCCGATCGCAATAACTTTGCCTTCACCGAGTATGTTCCACCGGCCGATAGCTGCGAGATTGATGGAGAGAGCTATCTCCGTGCGCTGGGTGTGAATACGGGTACGGCTTTGCCATACGCACCGCTGGGCTCAAGCACGACCTATACCATCACCGATCCCGACGGCAACGTTGTTAACATGGTGAGCAATATGGTGCTACTGGGTCCCGGTCAGGCCTCCAGCGTTACCTTCCATGAGGGTGCAGAAGGTGGCACGCAAGCGATCACCAATATGTCGACGGGTTCGATCGGTGGAACGCCGTTTGCGCCACCGAAGTTAGAAAATGGCCGCCAGTCCTGGCGCCAGATCGACACAACGTCATTCACGTTCTAAAGGAAACAGATCATCATGAGGCAAGCGGGTTTTACACTTCTGGAGTTGATGATCGTGGTGGCGATTATAGGTATTATCGCCGCCATCGCTTACCCGAGCTATCAGGATTCGGTGAACCGGACCCAGCGCTCGGACGCACTGACTGCTCTCTCGCGCATGTCTACGGCTCAGGAGCGTTATTATACCCGGATGGCGCCGGCCACCTATGCGGCAGACTTCAGGGACCTGCTGAACGACAGTTCGATTGCCACTGGCACGACGACAATCAAATCCGACGAAGGGCTATACAACATAACCCTGTCTAACCCGAGCTGTAGTCAGTCAGCCGGCGGAACCACTGTTCAGACCTGCTACACGCTCTCCGCAACGCCGGTTGCGAACGGCGGGCAGGCCGACGATCCCGAATGCTGGACCATCGCCATTACCCAGATTGGGAAAAGTTCAAAGAACAAAGCCGGGACGGCCAATCCCAGCGGTACCTGCTGGTAACT
>JAWVWU010000056.1:0-9204 GCA_033723595.1 Marinobacter sp.
CGGCGACAGATAGGTCATGAGCAGTCGGAACATATTAATGGCGTTGGTGCAGATGGCCTGCAATTCAGCCTCCTGGCCCTCCTGTTTGGCGACGACCCAGGGCTGCTGGTCGTTCACATACTGGTTGGCGATATCCGCCAGTTCCATGATGCGGCGCATCGCGCGGCCGAACTCGCGGGTCTCGTAGAACCCCCCGAGTTCCTCGCCGGCATCGACAAAGGTCTGGAGCATGGCCGACTCGGTCACGCTGCCGAGCTTGCCGTCGAAACGCTTGGTGATGAAACCGGCGCTCCGGCTGGCAATGTTGACCACCTTGCCGACCAGGTCGGAATTCACACGCAGGGCAAAATCCTCGAGGTTCAGGTCCATGTCGTCAACGCTGCCGGTCAGCTTGGCGGCAAAGTAATAGCGCAGGTATTCCGGGTTCAGGTGATCGAGATAGGTCCGGGCCATGATGAACGTGCCCCGTGACTTCGACATTTTCTTGCCGTTGACGGTGACAAAACCATGGGCCCAGACCGCTGTCGGCGTCCGGAATCCGGCGCTGTGCAGCATGGACGGCCAGAACAGGGCATGGAAATTGATAATGTCCTTGCCGATGAAGTGATACACCTCGGCCGGAGAGTCTGCCTTCCAGAAATGATCGAACTCGATGCCGTTGCGGTCACACAGATTCTTGAAACTGGCGAGATAACCGATCGGCGCGTCAAGCCAGACGTAGAAATACTTGCCCGGCGCGTCGGGTATTTCAAAGCCGAAGTAGGGCGCATCACGGCTGATGTCCCACTCCTGAAGGCCGGCGTCGAGCCATTCCGCCAGTTTGTTGGCCACCTGGGGCTGCAGGGTGCCGCTGCGGGTCCAGTTCTGCAGGAAATCGGCGAATTCCGGCAACCGGAAGAAATAGTGTTCGGACTCCTTCTCGATGGGCGTTGCACCGGACACCGCCGAGCGCGGATTGATCAGTTCCGCGGGCGTGTAGGTCGCACCACAGACTTCACAGTTATCGCCGTATTGGTCCTCGGATTTGCACTTCGGGCAGGTACCTTTGATGAAGCGGTCCGCCAGAAACATGTTCTTTTCCGGATCATAGGCCTGGGTGATCTTGCGGGTGGCGATGTGGTTGTTATCCTGCAACTGCCGGTAGATATACTCTGAGAAGTACCGGTTTTCTTCCGAATGCGTGGAGTAATAATTGTCAAAGCGGATGTGGAAGCCGGAAAAATCCTGCTGGTGTTCGGACTTGATCCGTTCGATCAGCGCTTCGGAGCTGATGCCTTCCCGCTCCGCGCGTAGCATAATAGCGGTGCCGTGGGCATCATCCGCGCACACGTAGTAGCAGTTGTGTCCGCGCAGTTTCTGGTAGCGCACCCAGATATCAGTCTGGATATATTCCAGCAGATGGCCCAGGTGAATGGGGCCATTGGCGTAGGGCAGAGCACTGGTAACCAGAATATCGCGCTGTGGGGACGCACTCGCTTGGGTCATGTTGATGTCCGAACCTTGATCATGAATGGTTGTGGTCAGAAACGGGCTCAGATGATACCTTCCGGGCGCAGTTTTTTCATCCGTCAGGCCCGTATTTAATCGACAAGGCCGCAGATTTCACTCAGGTGAGGCATTCCATGACACAGATCGTCCAGTCGGCCGTTGAAGAGGCCATTCGCCAGTACCGGGACCCCTACCTGGATCAGGACCTGTTCCAGCTCAAAGCGGTCAAGGGCCTGACCGTCGACGACGGCCGTGTCAGCCTGAAAGTCGAGCTCGGTTACGCGTCTGCCGGTATTGCGGGCGCATTGAAAGAGTTGGTCGGAAATGCCCTGGAAAATGTGCCAGGCGTCACCTCGGTCGAGATTTCAGTCAGCCAGGCTATCCGGGCCCATGAGGCCCAGAAAGATCTGCCAGCGGTCGCCGGCGTGCGAAATATTATCGCGGTGGCCTCGGGCAAAGGCGGTGTCGGCAAGTCCACGACGGCAGTCAACCTGGCGCTTGCACTCAGTGCCGAGGGCGCACGGGTCGGTATCCTTGATGCCGACATATACGGCCCGAGCGTGGGCATGATGCTGGGTATTCCCGGAGGGACTCGGCCAAAAACGAAGGACGACAAGTACTTCATACCGGTCGAGGCGCATGGCATCCAGGCCATGTCCATGGCGTTCCTGACCACCGACAAGACCCCGATGGTCTGGCGCGGCCCCATGGTCAGCGGCGCGGTCCAGCAACTCCTGAGCCAGACCCTGTGGAACGATCTTGATTACCTGGTGGTGGACATGCCCCCCGGGACCGGCGATATCCAGTTGACGATGGCCCAGAAAGTCCCGGTCAACGGCTCGGTCATCGTAACCACACCCCAGGATATTGCCCTGCTGGATTGCCAGAAAGGTATCGAGATGTTCCGCAAAGTCGATATTCCGGTGCTGGGCGTGGTCGAAAACATGAGCGTGCACATCTGCAGCAACTGTGGCCATGAGGAACACCTGTTTGGCGAGGGTGGCGGCGCGCGGGTCGCAGACGATTATGACACCGTGTTGCTGGGCCAGTTGCCGCTGCATCTGACCATCCGTGAGCAGACCGACGGCGGAACACCGTCGGTCATTGCCGAGCCGGATTCGGAAGTTGCTCGGCGCTATCGTGACATTGCCCGGCGAACCGGCGCCCTGCTGTCCCAGCGCGCCCGTAACCTGACCGGACCGATTCCAAGCATATCGGTCAGCGACGACTAGCCGGCTTTGGCGTTCTCGGGGCAGTGACGGTACTATACTCGCGCCCGCAGTCATCCCCTTTGAATGGATAATGAGACCAGACAGATGAGTATAAAATCGGACAAGTGGATTCGCCGCATGGCAGAGAGTCACGGCATGATTGAGCCGTTTGAGGCGGGCCAGGTTCGTGAGTCCTCCCGGGGGCGTGTTATCTCCTATGGCACGTCCAGCTATGGTTATGACGTACGTTGCAGCAATGAATTCAAGATTTTCACCAACGTGCACTCGGCGACGGTGGATCCCAAGAATTTCGATGACAACAGCTTCGTCAACATCACCAGTGACGTCTGTATTATCCCCCCCAACTCCTTTGCGTTGGCCAGAACCGTCGAGTACTTCCGGATTCCGCGTAATGTGCTCACCATCTGTCTGGGCAAGTCGACCTACGCCCGCTGTGGCATCATTGTGAACGTGACGCCGCTGGAGCCGGAATGGGAAGGGCAGGTGACGCTGGAGTTCTCCAACACCACCAATCTGCCGGCGAAGATCTACGCCAATGAGGGTGTCGCCCAAATGTTGTTCTTCGAGTCGGATGAGGTTTGTGAGACCAGTTACAAGGATCGCGGCGGTAAATATCTGGGCCAGACCGGTGTCACACTGCCCCGAACCTGAGTCAGTCACGGTGATTAGGAGCAAGCGTTGAACGCCAATCAGTTCTTGAAAGCGGTCGAGCAATTGCAGGGCTGGCGTGAATGCGTCTTTTTGCTGGCGCTGGCTGAGCGTGGCTTTCCGAATTATGTGCTGTTTTCCGATGCGATCGGAATGAAAGGCGGCGCCAAAATGCGCAATCTCCTTGACCAGGCCTGGGGCCTGCTTCAGGAAACGTCTGCGGAAGCGGCAATCCCGACCCTGCTGGCGCGTCTGGAGAGTCTGTCGCCGGATGTTGAGCAGTACGATATGTACGGTGTTTATCCCGCCTTTGATTTTTGCCGTCTGTTTGAGCAAGCTTTGCTCAATCGCCTGAATCCCACACGTCACCGCGCAACCGAGGCGGCCCAGTGGGCAACCGGCACCGTCATGGCGTTCATCGAGGTGTCGGAAGGTGAGGGTATGAGCGACGACGAACTGGTCACGCTGCTCGATCAGCACGAGCTGATGAAAATCGATAAGGCGTTCCAGCGTGATCTCGTGCTGTCCGTCAAACGGCAGCGGACGCCGACTGAGCCGTTTGTCGAAGCGCTGAAGGCTCGCGCAGCCAATGACGGTGTCAGCAATCTCGGCATTGCGCTGAACGATCAGTAACTTTCAACAAACCGGGCCAGCCATGAAACTGTCAGCCTTTGGTCAGAAATTTACCGCTGATGCCGGCATTACCTCCCTCATGGACGATCTGGGCAATGCCCTCGCGTCCGGTGATGACATGATCATGATGGGCGGCGGCAATCCCGGCCACATTCCTGAAGTCCAGAGCCGCCTGCAGGGCATTCTGGCAGAGCTGAGCGCTGACGAGGAAGCGGCCCGCCGTCTTTTCGGTATTTACGATCCGCCTCAGGGCGAGAAGCAGTTCATCGAATCGCTGACTAACCTGCTGAACCGGGAATACGGCTGGGGTCTGACTCCGGCCAATATCGCCCTGACCAACGGCAGTCAGGCGGCTTTTTTCATGCTGTTCAACATGTTTGCCGGAGATTATGGGCGTGGTGCCCACAAGCATATTCTCCTGCCGCTGGCGCCCGAGTATATCGGCTACGCGGACGCCGGTATCAGCGAAGGCCTGTTCAGGGCGGTGCGCCCGGACATTTCCTTTACCGACCAGCATGAATTCAAGTATCGGGTCGATTTCGACGCGCTCGAGGTCACGGGGGAGACTGGCGCGATCTGTGTTTCGCGGCCGACTAACCCGACCGGAAACGTCATCACCGACGACGAACTGGCGAGACTGGAGACGCTTGCCCGCGCCCACGACATCCCGCTGATTGTCGACGGAGCCTACGGGACGCCCTTTCCCAGTTTGTTGTTTGTCGATGCGACGCCTCACTGGAACGAGCAGATCGTGCTTTGCCTCAGCTTGTCCAAGCTGGGTATGCCGGCGGCCAGAACCGGCATTGTTATCGCCGCGGAGCCTGTGATCAAGGCGTTGTCAGGTATCAATGCGATCATGAACCTGGCGACCGGCAGTTTCGGGGCCATGCTGGCGGAGCCGCTGGTGCGCAGTGGCGAGATACTGTCGCTGAGTCGCGATGTGGTCTGCCCGTTCTATCGTGCAAAAATGCAGCGGGCGGTGGCCGTTTTCCATGATGCCATGGGCGAGGAGTGCCACTGGTATGTCCACAAGCCGGAGGGCGCGATGTTTCTCTGGCTTTGGTTCCCGGATCTGCCGGTGAGCAGCCTCGAACTGTATCAGCGCCTGAAGGCGCGCGGCGTGCTGGTGGTATCGGGTCACTATTTCTTCCCGGGACTGCCGGATGACCCTGCCTGGCGGCACCGCCACGAATGCCTGCGGGTCACCTACTCCCAGGACGACGACCGGGTCGCTACGGGACTTCGCCTGATCGCGGACGAAGTAAAAACGATCTGGCGGGAAGCGGCCCAGGGCGACTAAGCCGGTCAGGCGGGGACTAAACCGGATCAGGGTGACAGGTCAGCCTTCTTGATATTGATCTCATAGCGGGTGCCATCGGTTTCGACCTGTACCAGTCGCACCAGCAGATAGTCCTTGTCAGGGGCGAACCACATCAGGGTCTCCCGCTTGCTGTCTGGCGCCCGCACCTTCTCAACCTTGAGCGTGTCCAGTTTACCCAGCTCGGTGGCCAACTTCTCCTGGCCAATAACCGCAAACCGGGACGTCTCATATCGCGCCTTATCGGTGACCTGGTACGCCATCTCCTTTTTGCCGGCCCGCAGGTCCTCACGCAGCTGCAACTGATAGCCGAGAGGGTCGAGCGCGCCATCCGGCGCGTCCATGGTGAACGACTTGCCCCGGACCTTTCCGCTGACCCGGTGCTTGTCCCAGTCGTAGTCGAGCTTGTTTTCACGGTCACGAATCAGCAGGCCGGACAGCCGATAATGATAAGCCAGGGGTACTACCCGGTTGTCCTGCCAGCGAAAATGCAGGGTTTCGCGGATGTCTGCGACAAAGGAGTCCACGTTGAAGCGCACCAGCCAGGTTCCGTCTTTCAGGTGCTCGAGGCTACGGGTCGCGCTGCCGTTAAGTTCGATGCCCTTGTCAATTGATGCCGTGTAGCTCACCGAAACCGGCGATAGCGGTGAGGCTGGTGGCACTGGGGCAGGCTGGTCGGCAGGCGTTTCAGCCGCTTTTTGTGGCGTTGTATCCGCTGCCTGGGCGTGGGACGTGCAGATACCGAACAGCGTAAGAACGAGGGCCAGACAGGCCTGTCGTAGAACGGCGTATGTCATGGTGAACTCCTGTAAACCAGACAGTTGCGGGCGAACGTTTTCGCCCGGGCGTTGTACTTTATTGCACACTAACCAGACTTGCGCCACGGTTCCATGACAATGTTGTCACGCGGCAGAGTCTGTATCAGCCCGCCTCATCCGGCAGGTAGGTTGGGCCGTTTAGCGCCAGACCGTCGAACAGGGGAGTGTCACCATCCAGTTGCAGGCGCCCCTCACAAAACCAGCGCACCACGATGGGATACAGCAGGTGCTCCCTGGCCTGCACTTTCTCGGCGAGTGTGGCGGCGGTGTCCTGCGCGGTCACAATGACTTCGGCCTGTGCGACAGCTGGCCCGCCATCGAGATCTTCGGTCACGAAATGCACGGTCGTACCATGAATTGAGTCACCTGCGTCGAGGGCCCGCTGGTGTGTATTCAGGCCTGTGTACTTCGGCAGCAGCGACGGGTGAATATTGAGCATTTTGCCATGATAGTGTCGAACAAAGTCGTCGGTCAGAATGCGCATGAACCCGGCAAGCACAATCAGGTCGGGGGCGTGACGGTCGATATGGGCTTTCAGTGCCGCTTCGAACGCAGGCCGGGTGTCGAATTCGGTGTGATCCACCACGAACGTTTCGATTGCAGCCTGGGCGGCCCGTTCAAGGACAAAGGCGCGCGGCTGGTTGCAACCGACCGCCACGATGGAGCCGGGAAAATCCCGACTGTTGGTTGCTTCGATCAACGCCTGCAGGTTGGTGCCGTTGCCCGACGCCAGCACCAGGATTCGCGGTTCAGTGATATCCGGTGAACTCATGAATCAAGCAACCCTGCCTGATAGCGGACCCCGGGCTCTGCATCCCGGTCGGCGAGCGCCTCGATTACACCCAGAGTCCAGGCTTTTTCACCCAGCGCGGAGAGCGTGTCCAGTGCGAGTTCACGGTCAGACGCCGGCACGCAGATGACCATGCCGATCCCGCAGTTGAACGTGCGGTACATTTCGGTATCAGCCACGCCGCCGGCCTGCTTGAGCCACTCAAAGACCGGAGGCAATGTCCAGCTGGCCGTATCGATTACCGCCCGGCTACCGGTCGGCAGAACCCGCGGAATGTTCTCTGGCAGCCCGCCGCCGGTGATGTGGGACATGGCGCGAACATCGACTGTTTTAATCAGTTGCAGAATATTCTTGACGTAAATTCGGGTGGGTTCGAGCAAAGCGTCTGCCAGGCTCCGGTCATCGATGGTCTGGTCAAGATCCGCCTGGCTCACCTCCAGAATTTTCCGTATCAGCGAATAACCATTGGAATGCGGACCGGATGATCCGAGAGCAATCAGTGAGTCGCCGGCCTGAACCCGGCTGCCGTCGATAATTTCGCTACGTTCGGCAACGCCGACGCAGAACCCGGCCAGGTCATAGTCGTCGCCTTCGTACATGCCCGGCATTTCGGCGGTTTCGCCACCGACCAGCGCACAGCCTGACAGCTCGCAGCCGCGACCAATTCCCTCGACGACGCGGGCGGCAATGTCAACGTTCAGTTTGCCGGTCGCGTAATAGTCGAGGAAAAACAGCGGCTCGGCGCCTCCCACGATCAGGTCGTTCACACACATGGCGACCAGGTCAATGCCGATGGTGTCGTGTTTACCCAGTTGCATCGCGAGGCGCAATTTGGTTCCCACCCCATCGGTGCCGGAGACCAGCACAGGCTCGCGGTAGCCGGGCGGAATGGACACCATGGCGCCAAAACCGCCCAGTCCACCCATAACCTCCGGGCGTCGGGTGCGGGCTGCCGTATCCTTGATTCGGTTAACCAGTTCGTTGCCTGCGTCAATGTCGACGCCCGCATCGCGATAGGTGAGGGAGGGCTTGTTTTCGCTCATGGTGTGATCAGCTGCCTTGGCCGGGTTGGGTAGGCGCAGGATTTTAACAGGTGCGGTTAGGCGCTCCAAATGCAATTGCGGCAACAACATTAACGAGCCTCCAGATAAGGGCGCAAATCCCTACCGTCGCTACTCAGGGCATTGGGGTTGGTGTATCCTAGGCGCCATTCACGGGAATAGCAGGGTGGCTCATGTCAATAGCGGATCGACTGAAACAAGGCGCGCGTCTGATCGTGCTCGGTACACTGCTGGGCGGGTTCTGCCTGCCTGCGGCGGCGGTGACCGTCGACGGCCTGTACTCGGCTCAGGTGCCGGTTGCCAGTTCGTCGCCCGAGGATCGTGAACAGGCTTACAGCGCCGGTTTGCGACAGGTTCTGTTACGGGTGTCGGGTCGGAGTGACGTGCTTGATCTTGACGGCGCCGGTGCCCTTCTGGATAAGGCCGAGTCGCTTTTGCAGTCCTACCAGTTTCTGCGGGCTCCGAATGATCAGTCCTCGGATCAGTTGAAAATGATGTTTGGTCCTGTGGGCGTTAACCGTGCCCTGGCGTCGATCGATGCGCCCGTTTGGGGCACCAACCGGCCACTCACACTGGCCTGGGTGGCTGTCGAGTCCAACTCGGGGCGTATCCTCCTCAAGGCTGGTGAGTCGGGTGATCAGCAGGGTCCGGGAGCTGGCTGGCGGCAGGCCTTCGCCAGTGCTGCGGCCAGCCGGGGTCTGCCCCTGGCGTTTCCGCCCGGTGGTGGCGACAATGCGCGTCGGATGCTGTCGGAAGTGTGGGGCCAGTTCATGGACAGTATTCGTCAGGCCTCGGCTGACTATGATCATGACCTGCTGGCACTGGTCAAAATTCGTCAACAGGGCGGCCAGTGGACAGCGAGCTGGAGCCTCGACGGTGCTGGCGTGAATGTTGCTGCAACGACGATAACAGCGGATTCCCCCAGCCAGTTGGCCGACCGTATGGTAGGTGCCTGGGCCGATAAGCTTGCCCAACGTTATGCTGTGGCGGCCGGCGACATCAGCGACGCAGCGCGGGTCGATCTGGTGGTGGACGGTGTCGGCTCATTGCAGGATTATGCGGCCGTTATCCAGGCACTCGAGAAAATGGCACCGGTGGCCAATGCCGATCCAGTGCGTGTGACCGCAGACCAGATGACCCTGAAAGTCGAGGTCAACGGTGAAGTGTCCCAACTGGAACAGTATGTGGCCCTGGAGCCCCGGTTTGTCCGGGTTGA
>JAWVWU010000057.1:0-9170 GCA_033723595.1 Marinobacter sp.
CATGGGCATCATGTATGACAACGATGAGATGATGGACACCGCCGCCACCGTGCCCGGTGATGAAACCGCCATTTTTTCCCAGGCCTGTCGTGACGCCAACACCTGGGGGGTATTTTCGCTCACCGGTGAGCGCCACGAGGACCACCCCAACAAGGCGCCCTACAACACCCTGGTGCTGATCAACAGCGACGGCGAGGTGGTGCAGAAATACCGCAAGTGCATCCCCTGGTGTCCGATCGAAGGCTGGTATCCCGGCGATACCACCTACGTCACCGAAGGCCCCAAGGGCATGAAGATCAGCCTGATCATCTGCGACGACGGCAACTATCCGGAAATCTGGCGGGACTGCGCCATGAAGGGCGCCGAGCTGATCGTGCGCTGCCAGGGCTATATGTACCCGGCCAAGGAGCAGCAAGTGATGATGGCCAAGAGCATGGCCTGGGCCAATAACTGCTACGTGGCCGTGGCCAATGCCGCTGGCTTCGATGGCGTTTACTCCTACTTCGGTCATTCGGCGATTATCGGCTTTGACGGCCGCACTCTCGGTGAGTGCGGCGAGGAAGATATGGGCATCCAGTACGCCCAGTTGTCGGTCAGCCAGATCCGCGATGCTCGCCAGAATGACCAGTCTCAGAACCACCTGTTCAAGTTGTTGCACCGGGGCTACACCGGGGTTCATGCCTCGGGCGACGGCGACAAGGGCATTGCCGATTGCCCCTTTGAGTTCTACCGCACCTGGGTGATGGACGCCCAGAAGGCCCAGGAAAACGTCGAGGCCATGACCCGCAAGACCATCGGCGTGGCGGAGTGCCCGGTGGGCGAACTGCCGGTCGAGGGCAAGGAAAAATCCGCGGGAGCGTAAAGCCGGGAGGCGCCAATGCCGTTTATCAATGAACGGCTGGAAGCCAACCGGGACACCATCGACAAGGACCGGGCCGCGTCAGGCCCGGTTCGTGCTTCCCGGTTCCGCTTTGAGCCAGAAGCCGTGATGGCCCGCCTGCGGGCAAACATCGTCGGCCAGGACACCGTCCTCACCGCCATGGAGTCTCTGCTGACGCGGGTCAAGGCCGATATTGGCGACCCGCTCCGGCCGCTGGCCGTGCACCTGTTTCTCGGGCCGACCGGCGTAGGCAAGACCGAGACCGTGCGGCTGGTCGCCGAGGCCATTCATGGCAATCGCGATGGCCTGTGCCGCATCGATATGAACACCCTCGCTCAGGAGCACTACGCCGCCGCACTCACCGGGGCACCACCAGGGTATGTGGGCAGCAAGGAAGGCTACAGTCTGTTTGATATCGACAAGGTCCAGGGCACGTTCAGCAAACCCGGTATCGTGCTGTTCGATGAGGTCGAAAAGGCCAGTCGCGAGGTCGCGCGTACCCTGCTCAATGTGCTCGAGACGGGCCGCCTGGTGTTTCCCTCCGGCAACCGTGAAATCGATTTCCGTAACACCCTCATCTTCATGACCAGCAACGCCGGCGCCTCCGCCGCCGAGGACCAGACCCGTCGCTACGACCGCGGCTGGCGGCGCTGGCTGGGCCTCACGCCGGGCAACCTCGATGCGGTACGCGATACCGCACTGCGCCGGCATTTCGACCCTGAATTCCTCAACCGCATTGACCAGATCCATACCTTCAACCGGCTCTCGGACGGCTGGCTTGATGCGCTGTTCGACATCCAGCTGGCGGACCTGAATCGCCGGCTGGCGCGCAAGGGCGCCGAACTGACGGTCTCCGACGATCTGCGGCGGGATCTCTGCCGGGGCTTTGACGCCCGTTACGGTGCGCGGGAAATGCCCCGGGCCTTCCGTCAGCGTCTCGAGCCTGCGGTCGCCCGGGCGCTGCTGGTCGAGCCGAATGGTCAGCGGTTCAGGGCCGGCCTGAAGGGCAGGGTGGTGGTTGTCCGCCAATACGTCGAATGACGTAGGGACCGGGGGCATTTCGCGAATACACCCCACACCGCAGATTGCGGATAGTAAAGCTGTCAGCGCAGATCAGCCTGCACGCTGCCTTTACCTGCATACCTATGCGTAACGACAAGACTCGAGGAGCATCCGTTATGGCCGAAACCATCATCAAGATTGATCTGAACAAGTCTGCCTACGAGAACGACAAGATTCACAACCGCTGGCACCCCGACATTCCCATGGTGGCAACGGTAAAACCCGGTGACGACTTCATCGTCGAGTGCTACGACTGGACCGGCGGTCAGATCAAGAACGACGACAGCGCCGACGACGTGCGCGACGTGGACCTGAGCCAGGTGCACTTCCTGTCCGGCCCGATTGGCGTGGAAGGCGCCGAGCCCGGCGACCTGCTGGAAGTGGACATCCTCGACATCGGCACCTTTGACGAGAGCCAGTGGGGCTTTAACGGCTTCTTCTCCAAGCAGAACGGCGGTGGCTTCCTGACGGAACACTTCCCGGAAGCCCAGAAGTCGATCTGGGATTTCAACGGTATGTTCACCAAATCCCGGCATATCCCCAACGTGGAATTCGCCGGCCTGATTCACCCGGGCCTGATCGGCTGCCTGCCGTCCCGGGATCTGCTCGATACCTGGAACAAGCGAGAAGCCGGTCTGGTCGCTACCGACCCGGACCGCGTGCCGGAGCTGGCCACCCTGCCGGACGCGTCGACCGCCCACATGGGCCAGATGAAAGGCGACGCCGCTAGAGCCGCCGGTGCCGAAGGCGCCCGTACCGTTCCGCCCCGCGAGCACGGCGGTAACTGCGACATCAAGGACCTGTCCCGGGGCTCCAAGGTTTACTTCCCGGTTTACGTGGACGGTGCTGGCCTGTCGGTGGGCGACCTTCACTTCAGTCAGGGCGACGGCGAAATCACCTTCTGCGGCGCGATCGAGATGGCGGGCTGGATTCACCTTCGGGTTAACCTGATCAAGGACGGTATCAAGAAGTACGGCATCAAGAACCCGGTGTTCAAGCCCAGCCCGATCAAGCCCCGCTACGACGACTATGTGATCTTCGAGGGCATCTCGGTTGATGAAGACGGCGGCCAGCACTACCTCGACGTGCATGTGGCCTACCGCCAGGCCTGCCTGAACGCCATCGAATACATGACCAAATTCGGCTACACCAAAGCCCAGGCCTACGCGATTCTCGGTTGTGCGCCGGTGGAAGGACACATCAGCGGGGTGGTGGATATCCCGAACGCCTGCGCCACGCTGTGGCTGCCAACAGGCATCTTCGACTTCGACATCAACCCGTCCGCCGACGGTCCCCAGAAGAAAGTCAGTGGGGGCATGGACGTGCCGCTGTCGAAAGATAAGGAGTAATCACCATGCCTGTGTATGACTACAAATGCCGCGAACACGGCCTGTTCAACACCCTGGCGACCATGGACGACGCCGCCAAGCCGGCCGAGTGCCCAACCTGCAAGGTGTTGTCGCCACGGGTGATTATTCTGCCACCGCAACTAGCCGCCATGGACCCGGCCAAACGGGCCGCCCGGGAGCGCAACGAGCGCGCCAGTCACGAGCCGGTGTTCTCCACCGCCGACCGCCGGGCACATGACACCGAGCACAGCCGCAGCTGCGGCTGCGGCTCGCCCAAACCGGGCAAGTCGATGCTGTTCTATACCGCCGATGGCAAGAAAATGTTTCCCTCGGCGCGGCCCTGGATGATCAGCCACTGACCGGACTGCCACGGGGAGGCGATTAACGAGTGTGCGTTTGCAGGTCCATCCGGTAACGGATGGGCCTGTTTTTTTTGGGACGAATGCTGAGCAAAGAACGAGTGACCGGCGGTGCCCCGGGGACGGGGCTCAATCCGTTGCGCCCGATGCCGGCATGTACCGGGCCCGGATATCCGCGTAGGTGCCATCCTTCAGGATCTGGAACAGGGCCCAGTCGAACTTTTCGGCCAGCGTGTCGAGCGCCGGATCACGGCTGAGAACCAGGTAGGCGGGGGTGGTGGACAGGGGCGGCTTCAGGGCGCGCAGATGCGGCAGCTTCAGCGACTGAATCAGGTACTGGCCAACGTCGTAGTTGGTGAGCACTGCGTCGATTCGGCCCAGTGCCAGCATGCTCAGACTCTGGGCATCCTCGTTGACCTCGACCACCTCGATCTGCCCGGCCTCGCGCGCCGCGCTGAACGCCGGCGTGGTCCGGAAACCCCGGTTGACACCGATCCGGCGCCCGACGAAGTCTTTCAGACTGTGGGCGTCAGGAAACGCGTCCGGGTTGTAGAACAAGGTGTACTGGGTTACGTGCATCGGCACGCCGGTAAACCGGGCGTAAGCCTCCCGCGCTGGCGTGTGGAAATAAGAAAACACACAGTCCCGCTTGCCCTGGCGCAGGTCCCGCTCAAGCCGGTTCCAGGGCTCCAGCCGGATGTCGATCTCCCGGTCCAGGCGCCGGCCAAGCTCCCGCACCACATCCACGTCGATACCTGCGATACCGCCGTCGTTTTCCAGCACATAGGGTGGGTATACCGTGCTGTAACAGACCAGCGGCGCATCGTCGTCCATACCGGACGCGCCAACCCAGATTGACCCGCCCAACAGCATGCCCAGTAAACCAAGACGGCGTATCATGATTGTGGTCCCCGGCCCGGTGATGAAGCAGCAATCATGGCCCAAGTGTAGTCACCAATAATACATACGTCCCGTGTTCAGTTCGGATGCCTCCGGCGGTGGATTGTTACGGTGGCATTGGCCTGAATTCGCGGACTCGCCGTATTGGACTTGGTGTCTGTCTGACCGGGTCGCCGTACCCCAGAACACCTGCCCCAACTCCTGTGTGAGGTGCCATGAAGCGTTTTGTTGTCTCGGCCGTGCTGCTGAATGTTTTGTTGGTTGCGCTGTCGTTGCCCGCTTACCCGCACGTGCCACTGATTGCCGCCGAGGCGGTGCTGCTGGCCGGGGTCTGTCTCTGGTTGCCGGCGGGGCGGCCCGGCACTGCGGTGAGACTGGCGCTCGGCCTTGTTTACGTGTTGCTGGCTGTCGCCAGCGCCGCTGATGCCCTGATCCGGGAGAGCCTCGCGCGGCCCCTGAACCTGTATCTGGATGCCGGTCTGGCCAGCACGATACTGAATCAGTTCACCGCCAACCTGGG
Source organism: Marinobacter sp. (assembly GCA_033723595.1). Classification (GTDB taxonomy): domain Bacteria; phylum Pseudomonadota; class Gammaproteobacteria; order Pseudomonadales; family Oleiphilaceae; genus Marinobacter. Next base: position 5,071 of record JAWVWU010000057.1, read on the forward strand.
GCCGATAATGACGGTACTGGCGACCCTGATGCTGATGGCGCTGGTGCTCGCGCTGTCCGCCCTCTTCGCCTGGCTGTTGAAGGGCCTGGCCCAAGCCCCGCAGCGTCCGCGGTTTCTGGCACCAGCGCTGGTATTGCTGGCCGTCGTGGCAACGATGCTGCCGTCCGGCCTGCAGCCGCCGGGCGTCGCCTCCACGGCCTGGGCGTTTGGCGTCCATCAGGTCCAGCTTGCTGAAGCCAGTGCGGCAGCATCCCGCGACTTTAACGAGCAACTGGCGCAGCGGTACCGCAACGGCCAGGACCGCGCCGTGCCTTTGGTCGGCCTGCGTGATGACGACGTTGTGCTCGCCTTTATCGAATCCTATGGCATGACCAACCTGCTGGATGACCGGTATCGGCCACTCATCGACGCCCGCCTGACCACGATGCAGCAGGCCCTGGACGCTACCGGCCTTCACGTGGTGTCCGGCCGGTTGCGCGCGCCGGTGCAGGGCGGGCAATCCTGGCTGGCTCACGCCACGCTGCTGAGCGGCCTGTGGGTGAACAGTCAGTTGGATTTCGACACCCTGCTGGCAAGCCGGCGCACCACCCTGATCGATGATTTCAAGGCCGCCGGCCATCGCACCGTCGCGGTCATGCCCGCGATTACCGGACCCTGGCCGGAAGGCAACCAGTTGGGCTATGACGAAATCCACGATGCCGCCCACATGAACTACCAGGGACCGCCGCTGAACTGGGTCACGATGCCCGACCAGTACACCTGGACCTGGTTCGACCGCGCCATTCGCCAGACCACCGACACCCCGGTGTTCGCCGAACTGGCCCTGATCAGCAGCCACGCGCCCTGGGTGCCCATCCTGCCGGTACTGGATGACTGGCAGAGCATCGGCGACGGCCAGGTGTTCGAGCCCTGGCGCAACAGCGGCGAAGCACCGGTCAGCCTCTGGAAAGACTACGATCGTGTGCGCGACCACTACGTCCGCGCCATCGACTACGCCCTCAACGTCGTCACCGGGTACGCCACCCGCCACGTCGACTCACACACCCTGCTGATCGTCCTCGGTGATCATCAGCCGGCGCCGCTGGTTACCGGCGATGGCGCCACCCGTGACGTACCGGTGCACATCATCAGCGGTGACCCGCAACTTCTGAAACCCTTCACCGGCGACGGCACACCCGCCATGCCCGGCCTGCCGTCCTTCCGCGACGGCATATTCCCTGAACGCTCCACCGACGGCATCCGGATGGACCGGTTCCGTGGCTTTCTGCAGCAGGCGTTTGCGGCTCGGGTCAGTGAAAAGGCGCGCTGATACGGGTCTGGCTTTGACGACGGTGCTTATTTGCCCCCTAACAAAGCGGGCCGGAAATGGCCCGTTGTTGATAGAGGGTGCGCAACCGCCGTGAGAAGGGCATGCTCTGAGGTAGCAACGAACGGGGTGGTTGGAGCACCACGTTCGCCACCGGGCATGTCTGGGCTTTCCCAATGGAATGGGCCCAGCGGACTACAATGTTGAGGGGGTACTTATGATTCAGTTTCCGGGCGCATACGTCGCAGCGGCACTCGCGCTGGCCACCGGTCTGGCCATGCCCGCATCGGCTGACATGACGCAGCAAGAGCACGTGCATCACATGTCGCCGGATGTGATGCCGTTCGATCTGTCCCGAACCGTGCACATATTCAAGATGACTGAGCAGGGCGGGGTAGAGCGTGTGGTCACCCGTCAAGCGGGGGCCGCCGACCAGGTCGCGCTCATTCAACAGCATCTGCAGCATGAAGCGCGGCGATTTCAGTCAGGCAATTATTCAGATCCTGCGAAACTGCATGGCAACGACATGCCCGGGCTCAACGAACTCGAGGCGGGCGCCGCTCACATCAATGTAACGTATGCCGCTTTGCCAGACGGTGGCGAGATACATTTCACGACCACGAATAGCCACCTGCTGACGGCGATACACCGATGGTTTGGTGCACAGTTATCGGAGCATGGCGCTGATGCCCGGGCAGAATGAGCGAACGGTTGCCCACTGCGCGTCGCCAGGCAGATCTCTGAATCTGTCAAGTCGCCGTATCCCTTTGATGTGGGGGACGCCGGGTTTGCCTTGTTGACCTATCAGACGAAGGCGGGAAAGCGTTTGTTTCCGGAGAGTATGTTCAAGTGATGGGTCGGTCATCCCCGTAACGGACCGACGACGTCGGAGCACATCCACGGCTGCGGTGGGACTGCCAAACTCCGGGGGTCGAAGACGACGAAAGCGCAGGGCGATCGGGCGTGAGCGGTCATCCGGTCGACGCCCGGGTATCGACCGCCGGTCAGTGCCGGTTATCAAGGGGGAGTCATGGATGCCACTCAGTGAATTCAGCCCGGGTCAGATCTGGACGATGGACTACCCGGTTCGCTATGCCGGTAGCGGATTCAACGCCCGGATGAGCGTTGTGCGTCTCGACGGTAACCGGTTAATGCTGCATTCCCCGGGTCCGATGGATGACAGCACCGCGGCCGCCATCTCAGCGCTGGGGCAGGTCACGCAGATTGTGGCGCCCGGCAATTTCCACTACCTCTACCTGGCGCGGGCACAGGCCCGCTTCCCGGCGGCTGAAACCCATCTCTGCCCCGGCATCGAGCGCAAGTTGCCGGGCCTGGCCTTTGACTGGTTGCTGGGCCCGCGCCCGCCGGCGGCCTGGAGCGAGCTCATGGACCAGGTGCTTATTCGCGGTAGCCGGTACATGTGGGAAGTGGCAATGCTGCACCGCCCCAGTCGCACCCTCCTGCTGGTTGACGCGATCGAGAACGTTACCGACCGAACGGCGAACGTCAGCTGGCAGCTCAAGGCCTGGTGGAAGCTAGTGTTTCGTATGTGGAACCGACCAAAACCGGCGCCGGAGTACCGTCTGGGATGGCAGGACCGGGAGGCCGCGCGGGCCTCGCTTAACCGTATTCTCGCCTGGGATTTCGACCGGATCGTGCTTTCTCACGGCGACAACATCGTTGAAAACGCCAAACAAGTGGCGCGGGAGGCGTGGACCCCGCCACTGGCCCGGGATCCGGAGTAGGGGCCCCTGGCGGGTGGCCGTCCGGATCAGCGCTGGCCTGGATGATCGCCGGCTACCAGACGTTCGATATCGTCATACAGCCTGTGGGCATCGCTCACCCGGGCCAGCCAGCTCAGGGGGATGCCTTTCTCTCCACCCAACCCGTGCATGGCCGCCATGGCCGGGCCGACTAGCCAGGCACGTCCGCAGGAATCGCCACCGCACTGAATGTTCGCCCGCACCGCGTCCGTGAAGCTGGTGGCATTGGTCAGTATGTGGACGATCACCGGCATCGCTTCAGGCAGGTAGCAGGTGCGGCCGAAGGTATCGCCTGCGCCGTTTAGGGGCGCGTCGGCCCTGGCCCGGTTGAGGCTGTCGGGGTCCGGCGCCTCGGGGATGGCGGCTTCGAACGCCGACGACAGGGACTCGCCCCGGAACAGGTAATCCAGCAGCCGGGCGGCGCAGCGGGCCCAGGCCACGGCTTCGTCGTTGTGGTTGGTCACCCGCACGGCGGCTTCCGTCAGCGCCATCAGGTCGCTGTCGCCGCAGTAACAGGCCACCAGCGGCGGCAGCTTGGACACCGCCGGCAGCTGCCGGTCGTCAGCACCGCTGGCGGGGATCAGGTTCCGGTCAATGGTGTTGGCAATGTGGACACCCGCCTCCTGAATCGCCGTTTCCTGGTAGGTCAGGTTAATGGCCTGCCGCACCGGTGAGGCCAGGTCATCACCGCTCAGGTAGCGGGTGTAGGGGAGCACCTTCTGCACCAGTACCTGTTTCTGCCGGTCGGTCAGATCGGCGCTGACGCTGGCCAGGGCCGTGTCGATGGCCGTCTGTTCGTTGCGGTTGAGGTTGTCCAGGGTGACCCGGGTCGGATTATCGATGTAGCCGCACCATTGCCCACCGGGACCGAAGAACGCACGGAACCGACGCTGATAGTCACGAATGTTGAGCTTGCCCTGGTGGGCGAGCAGGCTGTCGATGAGTACGCCGGTCGCGGCGCCGTAATGGCTGACATCCCCGATCTGTTTGCCGCCATGGGCAAAGTAGCCAAAGACGCCGTCGAAATACGC
>JAWVWU010000058.1:0-9063 GCA_033723595.1 Marinobacter sp.
ACCATCGCCTTGCGGGCGCCTTCACACAGCACCGGACGACCGCGAACACACTGGCGGCACTTGCCACACATGGAAATGAACGAGCTGACCACATAGTCGCCGACCTCAAAGCCGGTCACGCCCTCTCCAACCTCGATCACTTCGCCAGCGCCTTCATGACCGAGCACCAGCGGTGCCGGATAGGGGATTTTGCCGGTGGCCGCGGACAGGTCACTGTGACACACACCGCAGGCGGCAACCTTGATGGTCACTTCGCCCCGTTTGGGACCTTCGACGGTGATGGTTTCGACCTGAACGGGCTGTCCCCATTCGCGAACGACAACCGCTTTTGCCTGACGACTCATACTGATCGCTCCTGCTCTTGATAGGTTTCCGGCGCAGCCGGCAACATCGCTCACCCCCACTCCAAACCAGCACGGGTGAGGCTGAAACCAACGCCGTCTGCGCGCTGTGATGGCTCAACGATACAACGAGAATTTTACGAGCGCACGCTCGAAATGGCCGATAACCCGAATGGCCGGGTCATCGGCTGGCAACCAGAGTCAGACCACTTCGAACAGACCGGCGGCGCCCTGACCACCCCCGATACACATAGTGACCACAACGTATTTGGCGCCACGACGCTTGCCTTCAATCAACGCATGGCCGGTCAGTCGCGAGCCAGTCACACCGTAGGGATGACCAATCGAAATCGAACCACCGTTGACGTTGAGTTTGTCCATGGGAATACCCAGCCGGTCGCGACAATAGACCACCTGGGAGGCGAACGCTTCGTTCAGTTCCCACAGGTCGATGTCGTCCATGGTCAGACCGTTACGCTCGAGCAGGCGCGGAATGGCGAAGACCGGGCCAATGCCCATCTCATCCGGCTCGCAGGCCGCGACCGCAAACCCGCGGAAAATACCCATCGGTTCGATGTTGTTCTTTTCTGCGTAGGTGCTGTCCATGACCAGGCAAACGGAGGCGCCGTCGGACAACTGGCTGGCGTTGCCCGCGGTGACAAACTGATCGTCGCCGCGCACCGGATTCAGGCCTTGCAGGCCTTCCAGCGTGGTGTTCGGGCGATTGCACTCATCCGTGCTCAGGGTCACGTCTTTCGAGCTGACCTCACCGGTCTCCTTGTCCTTGACCAGCATGGTGGCGTCAAAGGGGACGATCTCATCATCGAACTTGCCCGCCTGCTGGGCCGCTGCCGTGCGCTGCTGGCTGATCAGGGCATACTCGTCCTGGGCCTCACGGCTGACGCCGTAGCGTTTGGCCACAATATCAGCGGTCTCGATCATCGACATGTACAGCTCGGGCTTGTTTTTCATCAGCCAATCATTGGTGGCGTGGAACGCGTTCAGCTTGTCGTTCTGGACCAGACTGATGGATTCAACGCCCCCGGCGACCATGGCCGGCACTTTTTCCGAGAGCACACGCTGTGCCGCCAGACTGATGGCCTGCAGGCCGGAGCTGCAGAACCGGTTGATCGACATGCCGGCGGTCGTTACCGGCAGGCCCGCGCGAATAGCCGCCAGGCGAGCCATATTCTTGCCCTGGGCGCCTTCATGGAAGGTCGCGCCCAGGATGACGTCCTCGACCACGGCCGGATCAATGCCGGCACGCTGCACCGCATGACGGATGACGTGGCCGGCCAGATCGACACTGTGCGTGTTGTTCAGGGCACCACGGTAGGACTTACCCAGACCGGTACGGGCGGTCGAGACGATGACAGCATCAGACATAACAGGACTCTCCAGAAAATAGATAGCAATCGGTGCGTTAGTAAGCGAACAGGTCTTTGCAAAACACGCCGTAAACACTTCCCTGTACGCTCGGGCTGCGCCATCCATGGCTGTGCACGGTTTTGCAAAGACCTGTCCGCTTACTTGGTCATTTGTGAGCAACCACAACGAAAGGGCACCCCCGGGGTCGGACAACCCGAGAGGTGCTCAATACAGGGGGTTACAGGTCGCCGAATTTCTTACCTTCGCTGGCCAGCTTTTCGAGCAGTGCCGACGGCTTCCACTGGGCGCCGCCCAGGGTTTTCTCGAAGTTCTTGACCGTGTCGTAGATGGTCTTCACGCCGACCTGGTCGGCCCAGAACATGACCCCACCCCGGTACGCCGGGAAGCCATAGCCGTAGATCCAGGTGATGTCGATATCCAGCGCGCGGGCGGCAACACCTTCTTCCAGGATCTTGGCGCCCTCGTTGACCATCACATACATGCAGCGCTCAAGAATTTCCTGGTCCGAAATATCACGCGGCTGAATACCCTGCTCGCGACGGAATTCGGCAATCAGTTCGTCCACTTCCGGATCAACGACCGGCTTGCGGCTGCCTTCCTCATACTTGTAGACACCGGCCTGGGTCTTCTGGCCCAGCCGACCCTGTTCGGCCAGCTTGTCCATCCAGTTCGGCGCCACGTCTTCGCCGGCCTTACGGCGTTCTTCACGGATCCGGTAACCCACGTCGATACCCGCCAGGTCGGACATGGCGAATTGCCCCATCGGGAACCCGAGATCGGTCAGCACCTTGTCCACCTGTTGCGGTGAGGCACCCTCGTTGACCAGCGCAACCGCTTCCGCGCCGCGCTGATGCAGCATCCGGTTACCCACGAAACCGTAGCAGTTACCGACCAGCACGCCCACTTTCTTGATGCGCTTGGCGATGGCCATGACGGACGCCTTGACCTCGTCCGAGGTCTTGCTGCCACGGACGTTTTCCAGCAGCTTCATCACGTTGGCCGGGCTGAAGAAGTGCATGCCCACCACGTCTTCGGGACGACGGGTGGCCGAGGCGATCTCGTCAATGTCGAGAGTCGAGGTGTTGGACGCCAGGATCGCGCCCTGTTTGCACACCTTGTCCAACTGGCCAAAGATCTGCTTCTTGACGTCCATATTCTCGAACACGGCCTCGATGACCAGGTCGACGTCGCTGAAATCCTCGTACGCCAGAGTTGGCTTGATCAGCGCCATGCGCTCTTCGACCTGCGCGCTGGTGATACGCCCTTTCTTGGCGGTGTTTTCGTAATTGCGCCGGATAATGGCAATGCCCTTGTCCAGAGCTTCCTGCTTGACTTCCAGCAGGTAGACCGGAATGCCAACGTTGGCAAAGTTCATGGCGATACCGCCACCCATGGTGCCAGCGCCAATGATGCCCACGCTGTTGACATCACGGACCGGGGTATCCTTCGGCAGGCCAGGCACCTTGGAGACTTCACGCTCGGCGAAGAAGGCGTGCACCAGACCGGCACGCTGCGGCGACTGCATGCACTCCATGAACAGTTCGCGCTCACGCTTCATGCCGTCTTCAAACGGCAGATTGAACGCCGCTTCCACCGCGTCGACACACTTGAACGGTGAGAACAAGCCACGGGCCTTTTTCTCGAGGCCAGCTCGGAACTGGCTGAACACGTCACTGCCCTTATCGGCCTCAATACGTTCGGTGACATCGCGCACCCGACGTGGCGGCAGCGACTCGCTGATGACTTTTTCAGCGAACTTGATGCCGATGACCTTGGCATCGTTACCGGCGTCTACCGCGTCGACGATGCCCAGCTGCAGTGCGTCTCCAGCACCCACAAAATCGCCGGTGGTGATCATTTCCAGCGCCTTCTGGGCACCGGTCAGGCGGGGCAGACGCTGGGTACCGCCGGCACCCGGCAGCAGACCCAGTTTGACTTCCGGCAGTCCGACTTTGGCGCCTTCAACAGCGACCCGGTAATGACAGCCCAGCGCGAGCTCGAGCCCGCCACCGAGGGCCGTACCGTGAATCCCGGCGACAATGGGCTTGGGTGAATTTTCAAACGCGTCGATCACCTCGGCCAGGCCCGGCTCCTGCATCGGCTTGCCAAATTCGCGGATATCGGCACCGGCAACAAAGGTTCGACCGTCACACACCAGCAGGAGCGCTTTCGCGTTGTCATCGGACTGACCCTGCTCAAGCGCAGCCAGCAAGCCCGAGCGCACAGCATGACTGAGGGCGTTGACGGGTGGGTAGTTGACAGTAATGACGCCAATGGCGCCTTCCCGATTGTAACTGACGACCTCGGACATAACTCCTCCTTATGATGAGCTCAAACATGAAATGCAGTTTTGTTTAGCGGAACTGGGTAGTGATTTAATACAAGTTAAGGTCATCTTTCAACTCCAATCTGGCACGGCCATTCGCACTGTACCCCACCGAACCGCGTGCGATGACCGCCGACAGGAATCGCGCTGTCCCGCCTTGCGACGCCAGCGTGACCGTTAAGCTTTCATTAAGACTGGCCTGATCCAATACCGCTCGCCGTAGCTGACCGGATTGCAGCGATGCCACTCCGACCACTCCGACGTTACGCTTTTTCGGCTGAAACCGATAATTTTGCTATAGTACGCGCCGGGCCAGCGCGACTTTATCTGGCGTCAGGGATCCTGCAACAACATCGTCCGCATGGTAACGCTCGGGGCGTCCCGTCTGCAGCCGGTCATACACGCCTCCCCGGGCAGACCAGCGAGCCGACACCGAACGCCCCTGTCACTGCCGGCCGCCGATGATGATTGCTGGCGTCTCTGGTCGTCCGGGCGCCTGATTCGGTCGATTTCTCTTCAATGCCAACGGTCTATTAAGGGCGCCTCATGAGCTCTGGTTTGTCAGTTTCTATCGTCATCCCCGCCAAGGATGAACAGGAAAACATCGGGTCACTGATCACCGAAATCCACGCCGCCCTGGGTGACCGGGGTGACTATGAAGTGATCGTCATCGATGACGGCAGTGCCGATGACACTTTTGGTGAAACCCTTCGAGCCGCCGAAAGGCTGGGCTGCAAGGCCCGTGCGATCCGTCATTTGCACAGCGTCGGGCAGAGTACCGCCGTGCGAACAGGCGTCAGGCACGCGCTGGGCGAGCTGATTGTCACCATGGACGGCGATGGCCAGAACGATCCGGCGGACGTCCCCGATCTCCTGGCGCGTGCCGGCACCATGACCAGTGCGCATTTCTGTATTGCCGGTTACCGAAAGCAGCGCAAGGACACCCCGTGGAAGCGCTTCCAGTCACGTCTGGCCAACCGGGTGCGCAACGCGCTGCTGCATGACAATGTGCCGGATACCGGGTGCGGGCTGAAGCTGTTCCCGAGAGCAACCTTTCTGAACCTGCCTTACTTCGATCATATGCATCGTTTCCTTCCCGCGCTGGTGAAGAGCCAGGGTGGCCAGATTGATGTGGTCGTGGTGAACCATCGTGATCGCACGATGGGAACCTCCAAATACTCTGCCTGGAACCGGGCCTGGGTCGGCATCGTCGATCTGCTGGGCGTCATGTGGCTCCAGCGTCGCACCAAAAATCCCAGTATCGAGCGGGTGACGGACAGCGGAGCCGACTGATATGAAGCGCTGGCTGAAACTGGCGGGGGTTCCGCTGCTGGTAGCGTTGCTGATTGTCGCGATCGAGCAGGGCTGGCTCAAGCACCTGACCGACCGCCAGTGGGTTGCCGACTATCTGCACCAGGGCCCCTGGGCGCTGGTGTTCCTGGCGTGCATCGGGGCCCTGTTTACCGCCGTCGGCGGTCCCAGACAGGTGCTGGCCTTTGTGTTCGGCTATGCGCTGGGCGGCTGGATCGGCATGATCGTATCGACCCTGTGTACGGTCGTTGGCGCGGCGATGTGTTTCTCGACGTCCCGCTGGCTGCTGCGTGGCACCGTCAGTCGTCGCTTCGGCCGGCGCCTGACCCGGCTGGAATCACTGCTCGAGCACAAGACCTGGCTGAAAGTCCTGATGATTCGGCTGCTGCCCGTGGGCAGCAATCTGCTGACCAACATTTTCGCTGGCGCGACCCACGTGCGCGAAGTGCCGTTTCTTGCCGGCAGCCTGATTGGCTATATCCCGCAGATGCTGGTGTTCAGCCTGATCGGCTCGGGCATTGGCGTTTCCGACCAGTATCAACTGGTCCTCAGCATCATACTGTTCGTCATTGCCACGCTGATCGGCACCTACCTGTACCGGTCCCGGGTCAGCCGGGAGATGAGCGACCTGATCAACTCCGACACATGAGGATTCCATGAACCAACCCGCCACGGTCTGGCAGACCCTGATTCGACGCGTTCAGAATGACGACTACCGGACGGTACTGGGACTGCTGCTCTTACTCGCCGCGGTGCTGATCCTGGCGGGGATCGGCATGCGCTCGCCCTGGCCGGCCGACGAGCCACGCTTCGCCGAGGTCGCCCGCGAAATGGTGGACTTCAAGCAGTGGTTGATCCCCATGCGAGGTGGCGAATTCTATCCGGACAAACCCCCGGTATTCATGTGGGCCATTGCCTTCTTTTATTGGCTGACAGGCAATCTGCGGCTGGCCTTCCTGCTACCGAACGCGCTCTGCGGCCTGCTGACGGTCTGGCTGGTGTTCGACATCGGTGCCCGCCTCTGGAACGTCCGGGTCGCGCGCAACGCGGTATTGCTGCTGATGCTGGCCCCGCAGTTCCTGTTGCAGTCCAAGAACGCCCAGATTGACGCCATGGTGGCCTGCTGGATCACCGTTGGCTGCTATGGCCTGCTGCGTCACTTTTTCACCGGGCCGTCCTGGGGCTGGTACTTTGCGGGCTGGGCCTTTATGGGCCTGGGCATCATCACCAAGGGCGTCGGCTTTCTGCCGCTGCTGATGTTCATTCCCATCGGCGTACTGGCGTTCAGGGACCGGTCCCTGTTTGCCGGGCGCCTGACCTGGCTTTGCCTGGCCGGACCGCTGATGATGATTCTGGTCGCCGCGGCCTGGCTGGTGCCAATGGTGCTTTATGTGGACCACCACGGTACCGCGGAGCTGATCCAGTACCGCAACAACATCCTGTTCAAGCAGACCGGGGAGCGCTACGCCAATTCCTGGGGTCACATCCAGCCCTGGTACTACTTCCTCAAAGACGTCCTGCCGCTGCACTGGTTTCCGCTGCCATTTCTGCTGATAGCGAGCTGGAAGCCGCTCAAGGAACGCCTGCCCACGAATCCTGCCATCCTCGTACTGCTGGTGTGGGTGGCGCTGGTGATTCTTTTCTTCAGTATCAGTCCGGGCAAACGCGACGTTTATATACTGCCGGCATTGCCGATGTTTGCCCTGGCGCTGTCCGCGATCATCACCGGTCGCTCGCCCGCCCGCTGGTTTGGCGTGCTGGTCACCGGGGTTCAGGGACTGATCGCGATCGCTTTGATGGTGATTGGCGTTCTCGCCCTGCGGGACTTCCCGAAACTGGTGGATAAGGTGTCCGATTACAGCACCGACCCCGCCCAGCTTCACACCCTGGGCCTGTTCGTGTTCGGCTGCGGAGTGTGGGTCGGCGCGGTGATGATCGTGCTGCGGCGTCGGGCGGCGATGGTCCGGCAGTTTGTGGCGCTGGCCGGTGGCTGCCTGCTGTTCTCGTTTATTGGCTACGGCCTGATGGAGCCGCTGAGAACGCCGCAGAACGTGATGACCGCCGTCGGTAAAGCGGCTGGCCCTGACGGTACGGTCGGGATCATCGAGTTCAGCGAGCAGTTCATTCTGTTCTCACCGATCGATGTGGTGCAGTTCGGCTACTACAACAGCGGCATCGAACAGCAGCGCGACGCCTGGCGCTGGCTCGCCGAGGGACCGGATCGTTATGTACTGGCCTCCACCAAGGACGACATGCCCTGCTTTAATAAAGAAGGCGCTCGCTCGATGGGTGTAGCCCATAGCGATATCTGGCTGCTCTATTCGAGCGAACAGCGCAAGGCTGACTGTCCGGCTCCGACTCATCCCAAGCGATTCCACATTCCCCGCCCGGGCCGCTGGCTGGACTGAACGCAGCCCGGCACTCAGTCAGACCACAAAGCCGCCGTGGGCAACCGCAGGCGGCTTTTTCGCTTTTTAACGTCTGCCCTGTTTATTTTCGGAACAACCACTCACATTTTTGCGCTTTTTCACCAATCACGCGCGAATAACTTGACGACCTGTTCAACTGGTGCCTTAATTTTATCGCCAAAGCAATACTCAGTTTTGCTTTGCAGAATAATAACCTCAATAAACTGCACACATGTTCCAAAACAACTGTTTAACAAGCGAACATGTTAAGGACCAGACATGAGACTCAAGACCTTCAATACAAGTATGGCGCTGGTGACATCAGCCCTGCTGTTGAGCGCCTGCGGCGGCGGCAGTAATAATTCGGACACCTCAAGCCAGGACACCGGACCGGTCCAGGCGACCCGCAGCTTTGCCGTGGACGAGTCGACGCTTCCGTTTGACGCGTCCACAACGGCCTCCGCAACGACGGATCGCTGGTACGGCGTTATGCCCAATGGTGCAGGTTACCGCGTGGAAGTTCCCGAGAACTGGAACGGCACCCTGGTCATGTACGCTCACGGCTATCGGGGGGAGGGCTCTGGGCTGACCGTGGACAACGCGCCAATTCGTGACTGGCTGATCGATCACGGTTACGCCTGGGCTGCCTCGAGCTACAGCAAAAACTACTACGATGTTCGCGCGGGCGTCGAAGATACCAATGAGCTTGCGCAGAAGTTCACCAGTATCGCTGCAGACAACGGCCGTACCCTGAACCCGCCGTCACAGACATTGATCATCGGTATTTCCATGGGCGGCCACATTGCGGCGGCAGCGGTCGAACAGGAAACTCTGTCAGACGCCAATCACAAGGTCTACTACGACGGCTCCATGCCCATGTGTGGGGTAACGGGCGGCACCTACGAGTTTGACTACCTGCTCAACTTCACCTTTGCGGCCCAGCACGTGGCTGATATGGGGCCGAATGCCTACCCGGCAACCGGATTTGATCAGGCGGCGATCAACAGTGTGCTCTGGGACACGGTTCCGGCCTATCCGACGACAGAGGGCGTGCCCACGGCGAAGGGCATTCAGTTGGAAAACATTGTCAGACAGCTCACCGGCGGAGATCGCCCGCTCTTTGAAGATGGCTTCCGCGGCTTCTACTACAACGTGGTCATGGGCACCGGCGGTCGCGACGGCACGGTCAATGGCATCCTTGAAAACAACTACGGCTCGAACACCGGCGTCTTCTACCAGCTGGACAACGATCCGCTACGCTCTGCTGAAGAAAACGCGTTCAACAACA
>JAWVWU010000059.1:0-9047 GCA_033723595.1 Marinobacter sp.
AAGCGTGCCGGCCTGACCGTCGACGACATCGGCCTGTGGGAACTGAACGAAGCGTTTGCGGTACAGGTGCTCTACTGCCAGCGCAAACTGGGCATTCCGATGGATCGTCTGAACGTTAACGGTGGCGCCATCGCCGTCGGCCACCCTTACGGCACCACCGGATCACGCCTGGTGGGCCACGCGTTGATCGAAGGCAAGCGTCGCGGCGTCAAATACGTGGTAGTGACCATGTGTGTCGGTACTGGTATGGGCGCTGCCGGGTTGTTTGAGGTGGCTTGAGGCTTTGATTGCCTGAGGTTTGGGTGGAGCGCCTGTTGGGTAGGGGTGTCCAAAACTCGCTCCTTCGGCACGTCCATGTGACGCTCGAGCTCCGCCATGGATGGCGGAGCCCATGCGCTCCAGGAATGGGCCGAAGGAGCGTGTTTTGAAAGGGACTACCCGACCGGCGCCGCCACCCTGGCCAATAGGCAAGGCGTTAACAAGTACCAGGCAGCTCCAAAAACCAAAACCATTTACCTCAGCCAGCAGACAAGAGGCGCACCATGGATCTGAATTACACCCCCGAACAAGAGGCGTTTCGCGCTGACGTTCGCCAGTTTTTAGAAGACAACCTCCCGGACGACATTCGCGAACGCGTGCAGAAACGCCTGCGCCCTGACAAAGCCATGACCGAGCGCTGGCAGAAGATTCTGTTTGACAAGGGCTGGGGCGCTTCGAACTGGCCGGTAGAATACGGCGGCACCGGCTGGAGCGCGATCGAACAGCTGATCTTCGAGGAAGAGTGTGCGCTGGCCGGTGCGCCTCGCCAGCTCGACTTTGGCCTGCGCATGGTCGCGCCGGTGATCATGACTTTCGGCAGCGACGAACAGAAAGAACGCTTCCTGCCACGCATCCTGTCCGGTGAAGACTGGTGGTGCCAGGGCTACTCCGAGCCCGGCTCCGGCTCTGACCTGGCCTCACTGCGCACCAGTGCCAAACTGGAAAACGGCGAGTACGTCGTCAACGGGCAGAAGACCTGGACCACCCTGGGCCAGCACGCCGACTGGATTTTCTGTCTGGTCCGCACCAGCACTGAGGGCAAACCCCAGCAAGGCATCTCCTTCCTGCTGATCGATATGAAAACCCCGGGCATCACCGTGCGGCCGATCATCATGCTCGACGGCGAGCACGAAATTAACGAAGTCTATTTCGACAACGTGCGGGTGCCGGCGGAAAACCTGGTGGGTGAGGAAAATCGCGGCTGGACCTACGCCAAGTTCCTGCTGGGTCACGAGCGCACCGGCCTGGCCAACGTGGGCCAGTGGAAGGCGATGATGCGTCGTCTTAAGGACGCAGCCCATACCGAGCAGGACGGCGGACGCCCGATCATCGAAAACACCCGGTTCCGTGACCGGCTGGCGCAACTGGATATCGAACTTCGGGCGCTGGAACTGACGGTATTGCGGGTGCTGACCAACGAAGCCGGCCCCGGACCCCAGGCGTCCATTCTCAAAATCAAGGGCACCGAAATTGGCCAGTCGCTGTTCGAACTGTTGATGGAAGCGACCGGTCAGGACGCCATTGCGCACATCCCGGACGCGCTTGAGCTGGGCTATGACGGGCCACGAGCGGGATCTGCCACGGCAACACCGGCGGCCGGCGAATACTTCAACATGCGCAAGTTGACCATCTTTGGTGGTTCCAACGAAATTCAGCGCAACATCATCGCCCAGATGGTTCTTGGCCTTTAAGGAGACACCGATGAACTTCAACCTGACCGAAGAACAGCAGATGCTGCAGGACTCCCTGCGTCGCTTTCTGGCCAATGAGTACAGCTTCGACAAGCGCACCGCGATCATCGGCGAAGGCAAAGGCCTGGACCGTACAATCTGGAACAACTTCGCCGAGATGGGCCTGCTGGGCTTCACATTCCCCGAAGAGCATGACGGCCTGGGCGGCAACGCCATTGATACCATGCTGGTGATGGACAGTTTCGGCCGCGCCCTGGTGGTCGAGCCCTACCTGGCCACCGTGGTGCTCGCCGGTGGTCTGATCCGGGAAGCGGGCTCCGATGCCCAGAAATCCGACATCCTGCCCGCCATCACGGCCGGTGAGCGCCTGCTGGCGTTTGCCCACACCGAAGCCGGCGCCCGTTACGAACTGAATTACGTGAACACCCGCGCCGAAAGCGCCAGCGGCGGCTATGTCCTGAACGGAGAGAAGACCGCGGTCATCCACGGTGGCCAGGCGGACCAGTTGATCGTGTCTGCCCGTACCGGCGGCCAGACCGCCGATGCCGACGGGCTGTCACTGTTCCTGGTCGCGGCCGATGCCCCGGGCGTTCAGGTGCAGGATTTTGCCACCCACGACGGCCACAGGACCGCAACGGTCACGCTGACCGATGTGCAGGTCGAGGCAGACGCGCTGATCGGCGAAGCCGGCCAGGCGTCGACACTGATCGAGAAGGTGACCGATCTGGGCATTGCAGCCCTGTGTGCCGAGGCCGTCGGCGCCATGGAAGCGCTGAACGAGACGACGCTGGAGTACCTCAAGACCCGCAAGCAGTTCGGCGTGCCGATCGGCAAATTCCAGGTGTTGCAGCACCGCATGGCTGATATGTTCATTGCGGCAGAGCAGGCCAAATCCATGGCAATTCTCGCCGCCAGCGAAGCGGACTCCGATAACCGTGAGCAGCGCCGGCAAGCCCTGTCCATGGCCAAGACCCTGGTGGGTCAGTCCGCTCGCTACGTCGGCGAGCAGGCCGTGCAGCTGCACGGCGGCATGGGGGTGACCGATGAGATGTTTGCCAGTCATCTGTTCAAGCGGCTGGTGTTGATCAACCTGCTGCTGGGTGATGCCGATTATCATCTGGCCCAGGTCAGCGACGGGTTGCTGGCCCAAAGCGCCTGACCGGGTGACGCGTTGACGGAAGCCATCGGTGACCGGACGTCAGCGACGGCTTCAGCGAACAAAACCAATTTCAGGAGACAGACATGAGCGTAAAACAATTATTCGATCTCAGTGGCAAGGTCGCTCTGATCACCGGCGGTTCCCGGGGTCTGGGCCTTCAGATGGCCGAAGCACTGGGTGAAATGGGCGCGAAGGTTGCGCTGACTGCCCGCAAACAGCATGAGCTTGATGCCGCTGAAAGCCACCTCAAGGGCCTTGGCGTCGAGGTCATGACCCTGGCCGCGGATATGTCCGACCTGGACGGCATTCCGGGCGTGGTGGACAAGGTAGTCAATGCGCTGGGTGACATCGATATCCTGGTCAACAACGCAGGCGCCACCTGGGGGGCGGCTGCCGAGGATTACCCGGCGGAAGGCTGGATGAAGGTCATGAACCTGAACGTCAACGCCATTTTCTTCCTGACCCAGGCGGTCGCGAAGCGCTGCATGATTCCCCGCCAGCGCGGCAAGATCATCAACATCGCCTCGATTGCGGGCCTCTCCGGCAACCCGGAAAAAATGAAAACCATCGCCTACAACACCAGTAAAGGTGCCGTGGTGAACTTCACCCGTGCGCTGGCGGCAGAATGGGGACATCACAACATCAACGTCAATGCCCTGTGTCCCGGATTTTTCCCGTCAAAAATGTCCCAGGGCCTGCTCGATGCCCAGGGTGACACCATGCTGGAGCGTATTCCCCTGAACCGGTTTGGCGGCGACGAAGACCTGAAAGGTGCGGCGGTATTGATGGCCTCCGAGGCCGGTCGTCACATCACCGGACAGTGCCTGGCCGTAGACGGCGGCACGCTCGTCTCCTGACGAGCGTTTCAACCCTCGGTTCTGATCAGGCGGGGTTCCCGATGACCGGTCAGCCAGAGACGGCATCCGGCGTGGGCCCCGCCCATCCCGCTCTTTCCGCTCTCCCCCCACTACCCATCAACGTCAGCCAGAGCCAGCTGATCAACGCCTCGCGACATCTTCCTGCGCTTCGTTACACAAGCCCTTGTCCGGGTTACCGAACGTCCGTTATATGTATTCGGAAGTTACATTGAGTTTCCATTAAAACCCTCTGTTTTCCCTGAAAAATTAAATTTGTTACGTTTTGCTATCTGGCGGTGGATGTTCACCGGAACTGCTTTACTATCGCCAGGTACGAGGTCGGTTTTCCAGGCGTTCCAGCAATCCGGAACCCGTCCCGCAAACGAGTTGTTGTCGATGCCTGTTCAGATACTCGTGATTGCTGAACACCGCCCGCCGTTATCAGCCTGACCCGGCCAACGGTACACGCAGTATGAGGCCCGCCGACGGGCCGATGAGGAACCTGAATCTTGAAACCCCTACTGGCAACGCTGATGCTTGCAGGTCTGGTGTGCGTAAACCCGGTTGCCCGTGCGCAATCCGCCAGCGACGTCGAGCAGGCAATCCAGCAACAGCAGCTCGACATGCAGCAGCAACAGGACGCCCTGAAGCGCGCCAAACAGGAACGCCAGCGGGCCCTCGATTTGCAGCAGTGGCGCCATCAGCTGTCCACCGACGACCTGGCGACAGACGCCGAGCGATGCCTGCCGGTCAGCAAGGTCCGCTTCGAGGGGTTCAAAGTTCTGCCAGACGACGTGACGTCGCGCACCGCGGACCTGGTCAAGCCGTATCTGGACCACTGTCTGACCACGAGCCGGCTGACGCAGATACTGAAAGACATCAATGAACTGTTCACGCACGAGGGCCTGGTCACCACCCACGCTTTCCTGCCCGCGCAAGACCCGACCTCTGATGCCCTGACCCTTCGTGTGTTGGTCGGAGAGGAACCGCCCGAGGCTCCCGAATCCACGATCGCCAATGTGGTTCCGGCGCGCCCTACCTGGCTGGGTGAGCGCATTTCCCTCGGCGGCGACAGCCTGACCAGCCGGAGCGACTATCACGGCCGCCTCGACCTGGCCGCCGACGACCTGACCGGTCTCGACGACGATCTGATGTTCAACTACAACCGCTCCATGGCCACCCGGTTCGACGCCCGCTCACAGGGTTTCGGGTTTGATTACTCGTTCCCCTGGCGTTACAGCACGCTGAGCCTGAACGGCAATCTCTACAAGTATCAGAACTCGGTGGTCGGACCGGACCGGAAGTACCAGATCAGCGGCAACAGCCGGGTGATCGACATGAGCGCCAACCACACCCTGTTCGCCAATCCGTCGACCCGGCTGGACGGCCAGGTCAGTCTGATTTCGCGGGAAAACAACAGCTACACCGAGGGTACGCGCCTGGACGATTCCAGCCGCCAGTTTTCGGTGTTGCGAGTCGAGGGCCGACTGCACCACTACCTGGGGTTCGATACCACGGCCTTTACCCGCTTTTCAGCGGAACGGGGCCTGGATGTCTTCGGAGCCGACAGCGATCAGAGTTCGGTAGAGCGCGGCACCAGCCGGTTCCGCACGTATTCGGTATTTGGCTCCGTGGGGCACACCTTCTGGCGCTGGGCCCTCGACCTGAGTGGTCAGTACCAGTACAGCCCGGACGTGCTGCCGTATTCCGAGCAGATTCTGGTCGCCAGCTCATCGCTGATGTCAGGCTTTGCCGATCAGAGCCTGGCCGGCGATCAGGGTGGCTGGGTGCGTCTCGACGCCAACAGCCCCTGGTTTCCGACCGAACTGATCCGGGGCCTGCATTCCAACCTGCGACTGTCGGTGCTCAGGGGTTGGGTGCCGCAGATTGACGGCCAGGATGACCCCTATGGCGCAGCGAGCGCGGCCGAGCTGGCCGTTCAGATCAAAACGGACGACCTGACCGCGGGCATGCGCGTCGGCCGGATGCTGGACGAGTCCGCGACCAATACCCGCAAACCGGACCATCCGGACATTGCATTCACCCTCTCCATGAACCTGTAGGGCACCGCTGCAAGGTGATCTCCCGGGTCTTCCAGGGCCTCTTTCGTCAGCGATTTGATCAAACTCTCCTTAAGTCGTGGCCCTAATCTATTATAATGCCTTACAGAGTTGTCACTTGAAGGCGGGAATGGCCTCAGTGTTACATTATGGCACGCAAAGGGAGCCCGAGAGCGCCACCACGCCCTGCCAATCACACCATCGCCTATGCAGTCCACGGGTTGAATCACGGCAACCGGGTCTAATGGCTCGGTCAGTCGAGCCGGACAGGTCCGTTTGTACCGGTGGCTCCGAACGCTAAAAAGGAAATTTCATGTTGTCTGCCCGACTCCTGTCAGGATCATTGCTGTTTGCGCTACTGGGACTGTGCACCAGCGCAGCCGCGTTCAGCCTTGACGATGTCACCGCAAAAGCCAAGGCGCTGGCCGATCAGCCGTACAAGGCGCCCAAACCCATCCCGCAGTTCCTGCGCGAGTTGACCTACCGCCAGTATCAGGACATCCGCTTCCGGCCGGGTGAGAGCCTGTGGCACGAATCCGACACCAGTTTCCAGATTCTGCCGGTACCGGCCGGCGCCTACTACGGCCACACCGTCAAGCTGCACGAGGTCAATGCCCAGGGCATCGAGCCCATCGAGTTTGACAAAAACCGGTTCGACTACCCCAGTGACGCCATCGCCAAACGGATACCACCGGATCTGGGCTATGCCGGTTTCAAACTCACCTTTCCCATGAAGACGCCGACGGTCCGCAATCAGTTCCTGGTCTTTGCCGGCGCCAGTTACCTGCGTGGCGTGGGCAGTGAAAACACCTTCGGTCTGTCCGCCCGCGGTGTCGCCATCGATACCGGCCTCCCGTCCGGCGAGGAGTACCCGTCGTTTGTGGAATTCTGGCTCGAACGCCCCTCACCGAACGCCAAATCCATTGTCATCTACGCCCTGCTGGATGGTCCCAGTGCCACCGGGGCCTACCGCTTTGTCGTCAACCCGGGCAAAACCACCGATATCGATGTCACCGCTCGCCTGTTCTTTCGGCAAGACGTGAATTTGCTGGGCCTGGCTCCGCTGACCAGCATGTTCTACTACGGCGAGCATAGCGTGCGGCCGCTCGGTGAATGGCGCCCGGAGGTTCATGACTCTGACGGCCTGCTGATTCATGACGGCGCATCCGGCGAATGGCTCTGGCGTCCGCTGCTGAACCCCCGCAACCTGCGCATGAGCTATCTGCAGACCGAGAACGTGCGCGGCTTCGGGCTGATGCAACGCCAGACCGACTTTTCCGACTACGAAGACATGGAAGCCCGCTACGACCTGCGGCCCAGCGCCTGGGTTCAGCCCCGGGGGGACTGGGGCAAGGGCGATGTGGTGCTGGTGGAAATACCCACCCGGGCGGAAACCAACGACAACATCGTCGCCTTCTGGCACCCCAAAGACCCGGTCACGGCCGGTCAGCAGCGGGATCTCTCCTACACCCTGTCGTTTGGCGGGCCCGACATTGCCAAAGAGCCCTCCGGCGCGGCGGTCCAGACGTTTGTGGGCAACGGCAACCGTATCGGCGGCGGCGACGCCAAGGGCGCCTACCGGATCATCGTGGACTTCGCCGGTGGCGCGCTGGACAGCCTGAGCCCGGACGCGGCGGTGGTCAGCCGGGTCAGTGGCGGCGACAAGGTCGAAGTGCTTGAGCACTTTGCCGAGTACATCGCCCCGGAAAAACGCTGGCGGTTATCGATGCTGGTGCGACCCGCCCAGGACGCGCCACTGTCTGTACGTGCGTATCTCAGCCTGAAGGATGAGCCATTAACGGAAACCTGGACGTATGATTTGCCGGCGGATGCCGATATCCGAAGCAAGTCGCCCTGATCTGCGACCAGCCCTAGAGAAGGAGTTCTGACATGGCAAAAGCACTGTGCCAGCAGGCGCTCGACCGGGTGATGGCGTATCTGCGCGGCTACCAGATCGAGCCCACCAACGAGGTTTGCCGGCAGGCCCTGCAGCTTGTAGACGTGGCGCTGGCCGAAGGCGAGGACGACGTCATGCAGCGGGCCGTGGACAAGATTCCGGAATTTTTTGAGTTGCCGGAACCCTATATTCCGGTCCAGCGACCCACGCTCAAACGCGGCAGCATCGGATACCGGCCCTATGTCTGAAGCTGCGGTCGCACCGGACGTACCCGATCAGCCACCGCTGAACCTGCCGGACAACCCGGTACGCTGGCGTGCGATGGCGTTTATCCGCCGGACCTTGCTGGCCGCCTTTGTGCTGGGTCAGACCGCCGTCGCCAGCTACTTCCTGCTGTGGGTGCTGCCATACCACGGCTATACCTGGGTTGAAAAAGGCCTGACCGGCCTGTTCGCGCTCTTGTACGCCTGGATCGCAGTGGGCTTCTGGACCGCCGTCATCGGTTTTTTCATTCGCCTGCTCGGCGGTGATCGCTACTCCCTGCTCAAACGCCACAGTGACGAGGCGCTGGCGGCTACCCCTATGGCCAAAACGGCCATTGTCATGCCCATCTACCACGAGCCGGTGCAGCGGACCCTGAGAGGGCTGCGCGCGGTGTACCGGGACATCGAAAACAGCGGTGAACTTGACCATTTCGAGTTCTACATTCTGTCGGACAGCCGGGACCCGAACGTCTGGCTGGAAGAACAGACCGCGTGGCAACGAATGTGCGATGAACTGGGTGCCGATGGCCGGCTGTTCTACCGACGCCGTACCGTAAACCTCAACTACAAGAGCGGGAACGTCGCGGATTTTCTCCGGCGTTGGGGGCGCCGCTGCCGCTACATGATCGTGCTGGACGCGGATAGTCTGCTCAGCGGCCGGACGCTGGTGAAAATGGTCAAGCTGATGCAGCGCGAACCCGGCACCGGCATCCTCCAGACCAACCCGACCGTGATCAACGGCCAGTCCCTGTTCGCGCGCCTGCAGCAGTTTGCCAACCGGGTGTACTCGCCGCTGTTCTCGGCCGGGCTGGCCGCCGTACAGATGGGCGACGCCGCTTTCTGGGGCCATAATGCCATCATCCGGGTGGACGCGTTCATGGCCCATTGCGGCTTGCGCAAGCTGCCCGGCTTTGGCCTGTTCCGGGGGCCAATCATGAGCCACGACTTCGTCGAGGCTGCCTACATGGGGCGGGCCGGCTATGAAGTCTGGCTGGAACCCGGCCTGGGCGAAAGCTACGAAGAGTCACCACCGACGCTGGCCGATGAGCTGACCCGTGATGAGCGCTGGTCCAAGGGCAAC
>JAWVWU010000060.1:0-8997 GCA_033723595.1 Marinobacter sp.
CTTCGACGGCATCGTACTGGCCCACTCCAACGAGTCCGAGTGGCAGACGTTCCGTAACAACAAACACAACGAAGCGTTTCTGGACCGGGTCTACATCGTCAAGGTGCCCTACTGCGTTCGCGTGACTGAAGAAATCGACATCTATCGCAAACTGCTGCGCAACAGCTCGCTGCACGGCGCGCCCTGTGCACCGGACACCCTGAGCATGCTGGCCCAGTTCTCGATCCTGTCGCGCATTAAGGAACCGGACAACTCGAGCGTGTTCTCCAAGATGCGTGTCTATGACGGCCAGAACATCAAGGACACCGACCCCAAGGCCAAGTCGATCCAGGAATACCGGGACTCTGCGGGCGTGAACGAGGGCATGGACGGTCTGTCCACCCGCTTCGCGTTCAAGATCCTGTCCAAGGTATTCAACTTTGATACCCAGGAAATCGCGGCCAACCCGGTACATCTGCTGTACGTGCTGGAAAAACAGATTGAACAGGAACAGTTCCCGGCCGAGGTTCAGGAGCGATACCTGCGCTACATCAAGGAGTTCCTGGCGCCCCACTACGTCGAGTTCATCGGCAAGGAAATCCAGACCGCGTACCTGGAAAGCTACAGCGAGTACGGACAGAACCTGTTTGACCGCTACGTGACCTATGCCGACTTCTGGATTCAGGATCAGGAGTACCGTGATCCGGAAACCGGCGAAATCCTCGACCGGGGCTCGATCAACGATGAGCTGGAAAAAATCGAGAAGCCGGCCGGCATCAGCAATCCCAAGGACTTCCGGAACGAGGTGGTGAACTTTGTACTGCGGGCGCGGGCCAACAACCAGGGCCGTAACCCGTCCTGGCTGAGCTATGAAAAACTGCGGGCGGTGATCGAGAAGAAGATGTTCTCCAACACCGAGGATCTGCTGCCGGTAATTTCCTTCAATCCGAAGGCCAGTCAGGAAGACCAGAAGAAACACAAGCAATTCGTCGAGAGGATGGTCGATCGAGGCTATACCGAGAAGCAGGTCCGGCTGCTGGCCGAGTGGTACCTGCGGGTACGCAAGTCTCACTAGAAGCAGGTGGCGTTGTCCGCCGGCTGACTGCCGGCAGGCCCCACGCAGACAGTGATCCGCTCCGTGGCAGGCCCGGCCAACGGGCACTGCCAGCGAGCGGTTGAGTGCTGAATTGGAGCAAACCTATGGGCATGACCCACATTGTCGATCGTCGACTGAATGGCAAGAACAAGAGCGCGGTGAACCGGGAGCGGTTTCTGCGCCGGTACCGTCATCACATCAAAAAGGCCGTCTCGGAAGCCGTCCACCGTCGTTCGATCACCGACATCGAACGGGGCGAAAATGTCAGCATCCCGTCCCGGGACATTGAGGAGCCGATTTTTCATCACGGTCAGGGCGGCAAGCGTGAAATGGTGCACCCGGGCAACCAGGAGTTTGTTGCCGGTGACACCCTGCCCAAACCACAGGGCGGTGAAGGCGGCCAGGGACAAGGTAAGGCCAGCCCCGACGGCGAGGGCATGGACGAGTTCGCGTTCCAGATCACCCAGGAGGAGTTTCTCGACTTCCTGTTCGACGACCTGGCGCTGCCCAATCTGGCCCGCAAGAAACTCAAGGATACGGAAGCGTTCAAATACGTGCGGTCCGGCTTCAGTACCCAGGGCATTCCCTCCAAGCTCGATGTCGTGCGCTCCCTGCGCGGAGCGCATGCCCGGCGGCTGAGTCTCGGCGGCGCCCGCAAGCGCAAGCTGCGGGAGCTGCAGGAACAGCTTGCCGCTCTCAAGTCGGCGCCGGCGGACCTGGATGCCGCGTTCAGTCACGACGATCAAATCAAAGTGCTGGAAGACGAAGTGGCCCGCCTCAAGGCCAACATTCGCCGCATTCCGTGGATCGATGAGATCGACCTGCGTTACCGGCAGCACGTCAAACAGCCCCAGCCGGCCACCAGTGCCGTCATGTTCTGCCTGATGGATGTATCCGGGTCGATGACCCAGACCCACAAGGATATCGCCAAGCGCTTCTTCATCCTGTTGTATCTGTTCCTGAAGAAGAACTACAAGAAAATCGACGTCGTCTTCATCCGTCACCACACCAGTGCCAAGGAAGTAGACGAGGAGGAGTTTTTCTACTCCCGGGAAACCGGCGGCACCATTGTCTCCAGTGCACTGAAGCTGATGCACAAGATCATCGAGTCCCGGTATTCCCCGGCGGAATGGAACATCTACGCCGCCCAGGCGTCCGACGGCGACAACTGGAACGACGACTCGCCGGTCTGCGGCAAGATCCTGGCGGACCAGATCCTGCCGCTGGTGCAGTACTACGCCTATGTCGAGATTACCCCCCAGGATCACCAGATGCTCTGGTATGAGTACGAAAAAATCCTGGCGACCCATCCGAACAGTTTTGCGATGCAGCAGATCGCCGACGCAGGTGCCATTTATCCGGTCTTCCGGCAGCTATTCGAGAGGAAAGCAGCATGACGGGAACCATGGAAAATCCGGCCGAAAAAAAGGCCGTTGAACCGGTGTCTACCGGATCGGAGTGGACGTTCGAGCTGATTCAGCGCTACGACGATGAAATCGCCCGGTGTGCCGCGGAGTTCGGCCTCGACACCTATCCCAACCAGGTGGAAGTGATCAGTGCCGAGCAGATGATGGATGCCTACAGCTCGGTCGGTATGCCCGTCGGCTATCACCACTGGTCGTTTGGCAAGCAGTTCCTGAACACCTCGAAGGGCTACCAGCGCGGTCAGATGGGCCTGGCCTACGAGATCGTGATCAACTCCAACCCCTGCATCGCCTATCTGATGGAAGAAAATACCCTGCCGATGCAGGCGCTGGTGATTGCTCACGCCTGCTACGGGCACAACTCGTTCTTCAAGGGCAATTACCTGTTCCGGACCTGGACCGATGCCAGTGCGATCATCGACTACCTGGTGTTCGCCCGCAATTACGTGGCCGAATGTGAAGAGCGCTACGGCGTGGATGCGGTCGAGCAGACCCTGGATTCCTGCCACGCCCTGATGAACTACGGGGTTGACCGGTACAAACGCCCCTCACCCATTTCGGCCGCCGAAGAACAACGGCGCCAGAAGGACCGGGAAGCCTATCTGCAGCAACAGATCAACGATCTCTGGCGGACCATCCCGAAAATGGGCCAGGATGACGAGCGCGCCCGGCGCCAGGAGCGCTATCCGAAGGAACCCCAGGAAAACCTGCTGTACTTCATTGAGAAGAATGCGCCGCTGCTGGAGATCTGGCAGCGGGAAATCATCCGGATCGTGCGCAAGCTGGCGCAGTATTTCTACCCGCAACGCCAGACCCAGGTGATGAACGAGGGCTGGGCGACCTTCTGGCACTACACCCTGCTGCACCGGATGTACGAGAAGGGTCTGGTCACCGACGGTTTCATGCTGGAGTTCCTCCAGAGTCATACCGCCGTGGTCTACCAGCCTCCCTTCAACAGCCCGTGGTACTCGGGCATCAACCCCTATACTTTGGGCTTCTCGATATTCACCGACCTGCGCCGGATCTGCGAACACCCGACCGATGAAGACCGCGCCTGGTTCCCGGATATCGCCGGAACAAACTGGGTGGAAACCCTGCATTTTGCCATGCGCAATTTCAAGGATGAGAGTTTCATACTGCAGTTCCTGTCGCCCAAGGTGATGCGGGACCTGAAGCTGTTCGCCATCGCCGATGACGACGACGAAGAGGTATACCGGATTACCGCCATTCACGACGAAATGGGCTACCGCGCCCTGCGGGAGAAACTGGCACGGCAATACAACCTGAGCTACCGCGAGCCCAACCTGCAGGTCTGGAACGTGGACCTGCGCGGAGACCGTTCCCTGACGCTGCGTCATATTCCGGTCAACGGCATTCCCATGGGCGATTCCAGTGACGAAGTGCTGCGCCACGTGCACCGCCTCTGGGGCTTTAACGTGCACCTGGAAAGCGTCGATGACGACACGGTCGTGGAGGAATTCCATTGCCCGCCGCGGCCGATGGATGACGACAGCGACTGACCCGGGGCGATCCGCGCTCCGCAAATCCGGACACAACTGACAGGAACTGTGTGATGACGGCCTCCACCCTGCTCTGGGGCGTGCTTTTTGGCTCAATCGGCGTGGGCTACATGATGTACGGCAAGCGGCGCAAACGGAACGGTGCCTTCTACGCCGGCCTGGGGCTGCTGGTGTATCCCTACCTGATCACCGGCACCTGGCTGACCCCGTTGATCGGAGTCGCCCTGGTGCTGGTGCCCTATTTCTACCGCGACTGACTGTCCCTATTACTCCGTCCGAAACACCACACGGCCGCATCGCCAGGCCAAAAGAGCCCGATGGGGAACCAGCAGGCTACACCGCTGCCCTTGTGCGCCGGCGAAGACCCCACTTCACAACCTCGAACCACAACAAACTGAGGGCGGCAACGCCGACGCCGGCGATCAGCAACATCAGCGAGGGCGACGCAAACCAGAACAGTCTGGTGAGAAAGGGAACGCCGAGTATCCCCCCAAGCAGAATGACCGTCACCGTGGCAATCCACAAAAAGGCACGATTCGATCCACCGCGCGCAAACAGCGAGGAATGGCTCCAGAAACGGTTAGCGAAGATCAGCGCCAGATTTGACAACACCAGCACCGAAAACGTCATTGCACGTGCAACGTCCTCCGAATTGGAAAACCGGTGGGTCAGCACATAAACGCCAAGCAGCAACGCCAGCAGCCCCAGCCCCTGGAGCAGGCCGCGAATCAGCACGACCCGGTCAAACAGGCGGGCGTCGTTTCGGCGCGGAGGCACGGTCATCGCGTCGGGCTCAAGGGGCTCAGCCTCAAACACCACGGAACATGTCGGATCAATAATTAACTGGAGGAACAGGATATGCACCGGCATCAACAGTAATGGCCAACCAAGCATCACCGGCAGGAATGACAGGCCGACAATGGGTACGTGCACCGCGACCACAAAAACAATGGCCTTGCGCAGATTTGCGAATACCCGGCGCCCGTAACGCACGGCCGTCACCAGCGAGGCAAAGTCATCATTCAGCAACACCAGCGCAGCCGCCTCGCGGGCCACGTCAGTGCCACGCGCGCCCATCGCCACGCCGATGTGTGCAGCCTTGAGCGCCGGCGCGTCATTTACGCCGTCTCCGGTCATCGCCACAATATCGCCTCGCGCCCGGAACGCCTGAACAAGGCGGAGCTTCTGCTCTGGCTGTACCCGGCAGAAGACATGGGTGTCCGCGAGGCGGCCGGCCAGGTCTGTATCGTTCAGGGCCATCAAGTCGGCGCCGGTCATCACCTGACCGTCTGCCGTCAGGCCCGCCTGCCGGGCAATCGAGACCGCCGTTGCCGGATGATCGCCGGTGATCATGACCACACGGATGCCGGCCGCTCGGCAATCAGCAATCGCCCCGGGAACATCCGGGCGAAGTGGATCCTCCAGTGCGATAAGCCCCGAAAACTCGAAGTCAAAGTCATGCTGTGTATCCGGCAGTTCACCCGCTGCGAACGTGGCCCGGGCGACACCCAGTACACGCAGACCGTCAGCGGCCATCAGCGCCACCTGAGCGGCAATCCTGGCCTGACGTTCCGCGTCCAGGTGGCACAGGTCAATGATCGCCTCGGGCGCCCCCTTGGCAGCAATCATCAGTGCCTGCTGATCGGGCGATCGCCAGACCCGCGATACCGCCAGCATCTCGCGCGAAAGCGGGTAATCGTCCACCAGGGTCCAGTCAGCATGCAGATGTTCGGTACCGGAGAGAAGTCGCTGACCGGCCTCCCCGATCGCCTTTTCCATGGGGTCAAAAGCACGGCGATGGCTGGCCAGGACAGCGAACTCGAGGACCTCGTGCAGGCTTTCCGGAAGGGGCTCGGTCCTTGCACCGACGCTGTCATAGTCGCCTTCTTCCGACCACAACCGACGCACGACCATACGATTCGCGGTCAGCGTTCCGGTCTTGTCAACACACAGTACCGTGGTTGCCCCAAGCAGTTCGACCGCCGGAACGCTACGTGCCAGCACTTTCTCTCGCGCCAGGCGCCAGGCACCGAGGCCCAGGAACAGCGTGAGAATGACCGGAAGCTCCTCCGGCAGAATCGCCATGGCAAAGGTCAGCCCGGCCAGAATGCCGTGTAGCCAGTCGCCCATGCTGAACCAGTAGGCGACGGCCAGACCCGCGGCCAGCAACAGACCAACGATTGCCACGCCCCTGACAACATGGCGGGTCTCATCCTGGACCGGGGTGTTTTCGTCACCGAGGCCCGCCAGTGACTGACCGATGCGCCCCAACGCGCTGCGCTCACCCGTGGCGATGACGGAGCCCTGTGCCGTACCGCGGGTCACCAGCGTGCCTGCGAACACCTGACAGGAAGCTTCGACCGGGCCGATTCCGGACGGTGTCAGTGCCGCTTCCTTGCTGACCGGAAGCGATTCCCCGGTGAGCATCGATTCATCAACGCTGAGATCGTATGACTCGATAAGGTCCATGTCCGCGGGCACCCGGTCACCTTCGGCGAGTAACACGATATCGCCACAGACGAGCTCGCGACCGGCGATAGTGCGGGCACGGCCATCACGCAGGACCAGCGCGCGCGGGCTGGCCATGTCACGAAGCGCGTCCAGCGAACGCGCGGTGCGCCGCTGCTGGACAAAGGTGATACCAATAAGCGAATACGAAGCCCAACAACATCAGTGCTTCGTTGCGGTCGCCCAGCGCCAGGTAGATGCCGCCACAGGCAACCAGCAGCATGAACATTGGCTCGGTACTCACATCGCCTAACAAACGCAGCGCCGTGCGCGGTCGCGACACCGGCAACTCATTGGGCCCATCCCGCAACAGGCGGGCCCGGGCTTCGTTTTCGGTTAATACTTCAGGCATCACCCGCACCATCCAGTGGTCACAGGAACGCATTCATTGCAGCACCAATGAATGCTTCAAGAGCTGTCCCGAACGCACGGATAACGCTTCGTTACCGGCACATCCTGGCGCCAGCCCGGTCGGTCACAGACCAAGATCGCTCAGGCCGGGGTGGTCATCCGGGCGGCGTCCCTGGGGCCAGTGAAATTTGCGATCTGCCTCGCTGATCGGCACATCATTGATGCTGGCATGGCGGGTCTGCATCAGGCCATTCTCGTCAAACTCCCAGTTCTCGTTACCGTACGCCCGGTACCACTGGCCCTGCTCGTCGTGCCACTCATAGGCGAAACGCACGGCAATGCGGTTGCCGTCGTGGGCCCAGACTTCCTTGATCAGCCGATAGCCGTTTTCTTTCTGCCATTTGCGGGTCAGGAACTCGACGATCTGATCCCGGCCCAGGAGAAATTCTGACCGGTTACGCCAACGGCTGTCGGGGGTATAGGCCATCGACACTTTGACCGGGTCCCGGCTGTTCCAGGCATCTTCGGCCATCCGTGCTTTCTGGCGGGCGGTTTCCAGGGTAAAGGGGGGAAACGGCGGTTTTGATTCGGTCGTTGTCATCGCTGTCCGTCCTGTGTTGATGAATACAAAGCCATGCAGGCCACTCAGTGTAGGGAACTTTCGGTGTTTCAGCGCCCCGGGCCGGCGGAGCCAGTCAGTAGCCCAGCAGCGGCTCCAGCCAGTCCACCAGCCAGGGCAATATCACGGCCGTGGTGAACGCCGACAGCGCCATCGCCAGACCGGAAAACGCGCCCATCTGCGGACTGACGTGGAAGGCCCGGGCCGTGCCGATGCCGTGGGCAGCCACGCCCATGGCCACGCCGCGGATGCTGTCATCCCGGATGCGCATCAGCGCCAGCAGCCGGGTGCCCAGCACGGCGCCTATGATGCCGGTAATCACCACCAGCACCGCCGTCAGCGACGGCAGGCCGCCAATCTGCTCGGAAACCCCCATCGCCACCGGCGCGGTCGCCGATTTGGGCGCCAGGGACAACTGGGTCTGCTGGCTCGCACCAAACGCCCAGGCAATCAGAATCGCGCTGGTGCCTGCGACGGTCACGCCGACCACCAGGGCAACTGAAATGGGCAACCAGAGCTTGCGGAGTCGATCAACCTGCTGATAGAGCGGTACGGCCAGCGCCACGGTCGCCGGTCCCAGCAGGAAGTGTACAAACTGACCGCCTTCGAAATAGGCCTGGTAGGACGTATCGGTCAGCAGCAGGAATACAATCAACAGCACAATCGCGGTGACCACCGGGCTGAGCAGCGGGTTATGGCGGGCCAGCACATACAGGCGGTGAGCCACACCGTAGGCGACCAGCGTGATGGTCAGTCCCAGCAGCGGTGATGCCGACAGGTACACCCAGATCTTCGACAGACTGGTATCAATCATCCTGATCCACCCGGGTAAAGCGGGCCTGTACCCTGACCACCAGCAACATCACAGCTGCTGTCGCCATCATGGTGATGACACTGCCCAGCAGCAGGGCCAGACTGATCGGCAGCCACTCGCTGGCGATGCGATGGAAATGCACCATCAGCCCCACCCCGGCCGGCACAAACAGCAGCGAGAGATGGCTCAGCAAGGCCGACGACGCCGAACTCAGCGCTGCCCCGGCGCGGCCACGGATCAGCAGGGTAATAAACAGCATGATCATACCCAACACCGGGCCCGGCACCGTCAACCCCAGCAGTCGTACGCTGATTTCGCCCACCAGCTGGTAGACCAGCAAAATGGTTATCCCGTTCAGAAACGTCATGGCCAACTCCCCATCATCCGATGCCTGAGCGATCCCGCTCCGCACTGGCGCCACCGCAGCCGTTTTATCAAGGTTCGTCCCTTAACCATAATTCAGGACGAGCGCCTTTGGTACTTTTCACGCGGACAAAGCCCACCTGCACCCGGCAACAGGCGCGGTATTGGCCCGTCGAGCCGAAGGGCCCTCATACCAATGTCTGACATGGCAGACTTTCGCGCCGTCAGACGGTATCTTTGAAGACCAACTGATTACGACCGAATCCTTTCGGAACCTGTCCGCCAGGTTTTCGATCCAGCCATGGAGTTCCAGCATGTCGAGC
>JAWVWU010000061.1:0-8973 GCA_033723595.1 Marinobacter sp.
AAGGCCATGCCGGCGGTCATGGCGCCGTCTCCGATCACCGCAATGCTCTTTCGCCGGGCCTGCTGCATCCGGGAGGCAATCGCCATGCCCAGTGCGGCACTGATCGACGTGCTGGAATGACCGACGCCGAAGGTGTCGTAGTCGCTTTCTGCGCGTTTGGGGAAACCGGCGAGCCCGCCCTGCTTGCGAATCGTACCCATCTGCTCGCGGCGCCCGGTCAGGATTTTGTGCGGATAGGCCTGATGACCCACATCCCACACCAGTCTGTCCTCCGGGGTGTTGAAGACATAGTGCAGGGCTACCGTCAGTTCCAGGACCCCGAGACCGGCGCCGAAATGGCCGCCGGTCTGGCCAACCGACCAGAGCAGGAACGCGCGCAGCTCTCGGGCCAGCTGTGGCAACTGGTCCGCGTCCAGCCGGCGCAGCTGGTCAGGTGTGTCGATCCGGTCCAGCAAGGGCGTGTTCGGCCGCTGGGACGGGATTTCCTTGAATACGTATGTGTCCTGCATTCGCTTGGGTCTTTTCCAGAGAATTCGTCGTCGATGTCACGAGACTGTATTATAAGGGATCAGCTCGCCCGGTTTATACCGATGTCCGAATGGTAAGGTGTTTCAGGTCAGTATCGTCGCGAGACCACGAAGCTGGCCATGGTTCTGAGAGCGTCCGCCTCACGCCCGAATATGCGGAGGCTCTGCAGGGCCGTGTCGAGCAGGGTGTCCAGGTGTTCACGGGCGCCGGCAACACCCAGCAAAGACGGATACGTCGGCTTGGCGCGCGCCGCATCGGAGCCTCGGGGCTTGCCGATTTCGTCTGTGGTCCCTTCAATATCGAGCAGATCGTCCTGGACCTGGAACGCCAGTCCGAGCGCCTGCGCGTAACGGGTCAGGGCTGACAACTGGGCGTCTTCCAGGCGGTCTGCGGTCAGTGCCCCGAGTTTTACGCTGGCCTCGATCAGGGCCCCGGTCTTGCGACGGTGCATAACCTCCAGCGCCTCCAGAGTCAGGGTCTGGCCAACCGCCGCCAGGTCAATCGCCTGTCCACCGACCATTCCCCGGGCCCCGCTGGCCCTGGCCAGCTCGCTGACCATTTGCAGCCGTACCTCGACAGACACTCCCGGCGCCTCACTCAACCACTGGAATGCCAGCGATTGCAAGGCGTCTCCGGCGAGTATGGCGGTCGCTTCGTCAAACGCGATATGCGTCGTCGGGCGGCCGCGCCTCAGTTCGTCATCATCCATCGCCGGCAGGTCGTCGTGAATCAGGGAGTAGGCGTGGATGAGTTCCACCGCGCAACCGGGGACCACCGCCCGGTCGTCACCGCTGCCCACGGCCAGGGCTGCACCCATGCACAGGGCCGGCCGGATACGCTTGCCGCCGCCCAGCACGCTGTAGCGCATCGCCGCATGCAGTGACGGTGCCTCGTTGAGGGCATCCGCCAGGCGGTCCTCCAGCGCCTGATTGATGCGAGCCCGGCAGGTCTCGCTGTACATCGGATCGGCAATCACCGGATCAGGCATCGTCGGCCTCTTCCGGATTGAACGGGCGGGCCGCAAGACTGCCGTCCTCCTGCTGTATCAGCTGTTCGACCCGCTGTTCGGCGGATTTCAGTGCCTGCTGGCATTCCCGGGTCAGTTTGACGCCGCGCTCGAAAGCAGTCAGTGACTGTTCCAGCGACAACTCACCCTGTTCCAGGTCACGTACCAGGCCTTCCAGTTCGTTCAGTGACTTCTCGAAGTCGGCAATGGATGTTGTGCTTGCTTGATCGGCCATGGATGGGGCCTCCGACGATGTTCAGGATGGGGACGAGTATACCAGAGCCGTTGGGGTAATCAGACCGTCAGACGCGGATTGTGTATATCGTCTATCATTGAAGCGATCACAATCCGCAAGCCAGCGCTGTACAGATGAGGTCCGCATGTGGGAAGGCGAAGAACGACGGCAGTTTTATCGGGTCGATGACCGGGTTGCCATGCGCTATCAGCGACTGAGGGACGAGCAAGCGGTGTCGGATGAGACCGCCCGGCTGTCCGTTCGCAACCGGCTGGTCGCGCTGGATCAGGATCTCGATCATCAGTTGTCGGTGCTGGCGGACGAGTCGCCACGGATTCATCGCGCCATGCGGTTGCTCAACGAAAAGCTGACGCTGCTCCTCGGGGCGGAACTGGCGCATGCCGAAGACGATGAGTCAGGGTTGCAGCTGCAGTCGGTCAACCTGAGCGCCGGTGGCCTGGCATTCGACGTGGATGAATGGATCAAGGTCGGCGAGCGGCTGCTGGTTGAGCTGATTTTCTACCCGGAAGGCGAGGCGTTCAGCGCCATTGTCCGTGTGATTACCTCGGACAGCGTCAGCGGTGGCTACCGCCTGGGCACCGATTTCGACGGTTTACCGGAAAGCGATCGGGAGCGGTTGATCCGTCACATCCTGAGCATTCAGTCCCAGCAACTGAGACAGCGGCGTCAGCAACGTGAGGGTGATGAGCCATCCGGCTGAGCGTCGTTTTTTTGCCAGCAGAAGCGCGCTTGCGGGCCGGTGGAGGCGCCGCGCTCCCAGGTCTGCTCGGTTACCTGAATGACGCCCTGGTGGTCGACGGTGACGATGGTCGAGGCCCGCGTGCCATAATCGTCACCGGCAATAAACGGCGAGGACAGAAAGCGCTCGGTTGCCAGATCGACGCCCGTGTCTGGCAGCGACTCGTCCGGTGCCGGTGTGTCGTCCTGCAGGGCTTGCAGGAGTTGCCGGTGCAGGGTGTCGGCATCGTCGTCGGTCGCGGCCAGCAGGTGGTGCAGGGTCTGTCGGGCCCTGACCAGTTTGGGCCACGGTGATTGCAGCAAGTGGTTGCTCAGGCCATAGAGACCGCGATGCAGGCGCCGGCCCGGGTGAGCATCGCGGTTGCTGAAATACCAGCCCGAGTCGGTGGTCAGATGAATCAGGTTGAATCCGGCGTAACGACCGCTATCCCCGGCCAGGCTGCTGTTCAGTTCAGCCTCGGGTTCGGTCAGCGCGCGCAAGGGTAATTCGCCGCGGGAAACGCGTCCGTCCACCGGAGAGCCTTCCCGGACATTGGTGACAGCGCTGACCTCGCCGTTCGCGGTTATCGCCAGCCAGGTGCCACCAGACGCCTGGTCCCGACCGGCGAGCACCGGCGGCTCGGACCACCAGTGCATGGCGCTGGTCGGGCGCCGGAAAAATTCGTCACGATTGGCTGCGACGACCAGCTTGAAGCGTGGGTGCTGGTTGATGGCAAACAGAATCAGGCACATCGTCAGGCCTCGCGTGGGGAGTGGCTGAAGAGTTAGGCTTGGTGGTAATAATCTTGTGTCCGCTTGTGTATCATACCAGCCTCGCGTTTTCATCACGGCTTCGAGGTTCCATGACGCTCGCCATCGGTTTCGCACTTTATCTCGTGGTTGGCACGGTGGCGGGCACTCTGGCGGGGCTGTTCGGTATCGGTGGCGGCCTGGTGATCGTGCCGGTGCTGATCTTCGGTTTCCAGATGCAGCAGGTGAGCTCCGAGGTGGCGGCCCATCTTGCCGTCGGAACGTCGCTGGCAACCATTGTGTTCACGTCCCTCAGCTCGATACGCTCGCACCACGTCAAAAAGGCGGTGAGGTGGGACCTGTTCCGACCGATGATGGTGGGTATCATCGTCGGCGCAGCGCTCGGCGCCTGGACCGCCTCGCTGCTCAGCGGGGCTGCGCTGCAACTGATTATTGGCGTGTTTGTGGTGGCCATGGGTCTGAAGATGCTGTTTCAGGCCAACCCCCGACCGGGCCGGGATGTGCCGGGACTGGTCGGCCTGGGCCTGGCAGGATCCGGAATCGGCTGGGCGTCCGCGATATTCGGCATCGGAGGCGGCACCCTGACCGTGCCGTTCCTCAGCTGGTGCAATGTCCGTATGCAACAGGCGATCGGTACGTCGGCTGCCTGCGGGCTACCCATCGCCGTGGCGGGCGCGCTTACCAACGTGGCAACCGGCTGGCAGCATTCGTCGTTGCCTGATTACAGCGCCGGTTTTGTCTATTTGCCGGCGCTGCTGGGGGTTACCCTGACCAGCGTCGTTTTCGCCCGTTTTGGTGCCGAACTGGCGCACCGCCTGGACGCGCGAATGTTGAAACGCATTTTTGCGATCCTGCTGATCGTGATTGGTATTCGTTTTCTGACCTGACTCCGAGGCCTGATTGATGATTCGTTACCCCAATATTGATCCGATCGCCGTGTCGCTGGGGCCGTTAAAGGTGCACTGGTACGGCATCACCTACCTGGTCGGTTTCCTGGTGGGATGGTGGCTCGGGCGACTGCGGACCCGTAAACCCTGGGCGCCGATCAACGAGGAGCAGATGGGGGACATGCTGTTCTACATTGCCCTCGGCGTTATTCTGGGTGGTCGCTTCGGCTACGTGATTTTCTACAACTTTGACCGGTTTCTTGAAAGCCCCCTTTGGCTGTTCAAAGTTTGGGAAGGCGGTATGTCCTTCCACGGCGGACTCCTTGGCGTGATGCTCGCTATGCTCTGGTTCTGCCGTAAGGTGAACCGTAGCTTCTTTGAAATCGCTGACTTTGTTGCTCCGCTGGTCCCGGTAGGCCTCGGTGCCGGTCGTATCGGCAACTTCATTAACGGGGAGCTCTGGGGCAAGCCCACCGATGTGCCCTGGGCCATGGTCTTTCCCAATGCGCCGGACACCCTGGCGCGGCATCCGTCCCAGCTCTATCAGTTTGGGCTCGAGGGCGTCACGCTGTTCATTCTGCTGTGGTGGTTCTCATCCCGTGAGCGGCCGCGAATGGCCGTCAGTGGCCTGTTCCTGGCGCTGTATGGCGTGTTCCGGTTTCTGGTGGAGTTCGTGCGTCAGCCCGATCCGCAGCTTGGCTACCTGGCCTGGCACTGGTTGACGATGGGACAGGTGTTGTCCTTCCCGATGATCCTGGCGGGCGTCGCACTCATTGCCGTGGCCTACAGGAGAAAACGCGCATGAAGGCCTACCTCGATCTGATGCAGGACATCGTTGACAACGGGACCGACCGTGGTGATCGAACCGGCGTAGGGACGCGCTCGGTGTTCGGTCGTCAACTTCGCTTTGACCTGTCACAGGGGTTCCCGCTGGTGACCACGAAGAAGGTTCATCTGCGCAGCATTATCTATGAGCTGCTCTGGTTTTTGCAGGGCTCGACGGACAACCGCTGGCTGCAGGAGCGCAAGGTCAGCATCTGGAACGAGTGGGCGCTGGAGAATGGCGAGCTGGGGCCCATCTACGGCAAACAGTGGCGTAGCTGGGAATGTCCGGACGGGGGTGTGATCGATCAGATCAGCGAGGTGATCGAGCAGATTCGCAACAAGCCCAACTCGCGCAGGCTGATCGTGTCAGCCTGGAATCCGGCCCAACTGCCGGACGAATCCGTGTCGCCGCAGGCGAATGCCGCGGCCGGCCGCATGGCGCTGGCGCCCTGTCACTGTCTGTTCCAGTTTTATGTCGCCAATGGCCGATTGTCCTGCCAGCTATATCAGCGTAGCGCCGACCTGTTTCTCGGAGTGCCCTTCAATATTGCTTCCTATGCGCTCCTGACCCACATGATAGCGCAGCAGTGTGACCTTGATGTGGGCGAGTTCGTTCATACGTTTGGCGATTGTCACCTGTACCAGAACCACCTGACCGACGACATCGTGTTCGAGCAGCTACGACGTGAGCCACGGCCGTTGCCCAACCTGGTCATCAAACGCAAGCCGGCGTCGATCTTTGCCTACGAGCTGGAGGACTTCGAATTTGAAGGCTATGACCCGTATCCCGGGATCAAGGCGCCCATAGCGATCTGAGACTGGCCTGGCCGACGCTTCTATTGCTGCTCGCCGTGCAAGCTCTGGCAACCTGACCCCGACGGCATGAGGACCGCATATGAGAACAGCATTAATCGTTGCCATGTCCCGAAACCGGGTCATCGGCCGACACAACAAGCTACCCTGGTACCTTCCCGGTGACCTGCGATACTTCAAGCAGGCAACGATGGGTAAGCCCATTATCATGGGGCGCAAAACCTGGGATTCGATCGGGCGGCCATTGCCGGGACGGATGAACGTGGTGATTTCCCGTAATCCGGACTGGCAAGCACCGGCCGGCACCGTTGCGGCGCGGTCGCTGGAGGACGCGCTGCTTAAAGCCACGGCGCAGGCCGAGCTGGACGGCAGCGATGAGGTGATGATTATCGGTGGCGGTCAGATCTACGCCGAAGCGCTGCCAAGGGTAGACCGGATTTATGTTACCCGGGTGCACGCTGACGTCGAAGGGGATGCATTTTTTCCGGCGGTAAACTGGGATCAATGGGAAGAAATCGGACGGGAGGATTTCTCCGCGTCCGACGATAACCCCTACGACTACAGTTTTGTTGTCTGTCAGCGCTTGCCGTCAGCCTGACGGGCAGGCCGTTTGCCGGGCGGTTTGCCGCCGCCTTTGCCGCCCTTGCCCGGAGCGCCGGAGCGACCCTTACCCGGCGGTCCCTTCTTGAATCCCGGCTTGAAGCCACGACGCTCACCGGGCTTGCCGCCCCGGTTATCGCGCCCGCGGCGTTCCGGTGAGGGAATTGGCAGCGCGGCAGGTTGCTCCAGCGGCAGTGAACCCGGCTGGACACTCTCCATCCAGCACGCCAACGCGCCGGCCAGGGACGCGATGTCCAGTGTGTGGCGCTCGGCAATGCCATTGAGCAGTTCCACCGCTTTGTCCCGCTTGTCGTCGTCCACAAACGCCATCAGCTGCGCTTCGAACTGATCTTCACGCAGCTTCAGCAGGTCCGTTGGCGAGGGCAGTTGATAGGACTCCATGGGCGAGTTGGTGGCCCGCTCCAGGGTGCGGAGCCAGCTCCGCTCCCGCGGTGTAACCAGCAGGATCGCCTTGCCTTCGCGCCCCGCACGGCCGGTACGACCAATGCGGTGGATATAGGCCTCGGTGTCGTAGGGCACATCATAGTTGATGACGTGGGTGATCCGGGGCACGTCCAGACCGCGAGCGGCCACGTCGGTGGCGATCACAATGTCTTTCTTGCCATTCTTCAGGTCTTCCACCGTCAGCTCGCGCTGACGCTGGTTCAGGTCCCCGTTCAGCGGCGCTACGGCATGGCCGCGTGCGCTGAGCTTGTCTGCCAGCAACGTGGTTTCGGCCTTGGTCCGCACGAAAATGATTGTGGCATCGAACGGCTCTACTTCCAGAATCCGCGTCAACGCGTCCAGCTTGCGTTCGGCGTAGACCGGCAGCACGTATTGTGCGGTGCGGGCGACGGTTTTGGTCTGGCTCTCAATCTTGACTTCTTTGGCGTTGCTCAGATACGTCTGCGCCACCTTGCGAATAGGTCCCGGCATGGTGGCCGAGAACAGCGCTCGCTGACAGTCCGGCGGGGTGGTAGCCAGAATGGCTTCGACATCATCGATAAAGCCCATGCGCAGCATCTCGTCGGCTTCGTCCAGCACCAGCGCCTTGATGGCGTCCAGCTTGAGGGTTCCACGACGTAAATGGTCCAGCGTTCTGCCGGGCGTTCCCACGATCACCTGAGCGCCCCGTTTCAGAGCCTTCAGCTGGGGGTAGAAATCCTGGCCGCCGTAGATCGGCAGCACTTGAAATCCCTTGATTTTACTGGCGTAGGTAGAGAATGCCTCGGCCACCTGGATGGCCAGTTCCCGGGTGGGTGTCAGCACCAGAATCTGAGGCTCGCGGGCCTGGTGATCTATCCGGCTCAATAACGGCAGCGCAAACGCGGCCGTCTTGCCCGTACCGGTTTGTGCCGTTCCCAGCAGATTGTCACCCGCCAGCAGCACAGGGATGGCCTGGGCCTGAATGGGTGAGGGAGTTTCATAACCGACAGCAGCGACAGCTTCCAGAACAGCCGGATCAAGGCCGAGATCGGAAAAAGACAATTCAGACATTAAATTACTCGGAATTCGGAGGGTAGGGCATTGCAATGCAATGCGCGATGTGGATCGGATTATAGCCGGTTTGTCGTGCGTTTAACACGGCAATTAGCGCTGCTGCTGTAGGTAATTGCCAGTGGCTGCGGCGAGGGTTGCGGCATCGGCGTGGTTCGGGCAATCTCCGTTTTGCTGAAAAACGAGGAAAGCGACCATGACATTTGATGAGATTTTGGCCGATGGGGCCGCAGGAACGCTGAGCATTGATGGTAGCTGGGGACAGGGTCGAGCCATGTTTGGCGGATTGGTCGCAGCGCTGGCGTTCGAGGGTATGCGTGGGGTGATTTCCCCCGGACGTCCGATGCGCTCGCTTCAGGTTTCCTTTGTCGGTCCGGTGGAGGCCGATGTACCTTTGACGGTCGAATCAGAGTTATTGCGAGAAGGTAAGTCGGTCAGTCAGGTTCAGGCCAGGCTGGTGCAGAACGGTGAAACGCGGCTGGTGGCGTTGGGAAGCTTCGGCGGTGACCGTGAATCCGATGTTAACGTGCCACCGCAGACCGCTCCCAGCGCGCCGGGTCCGGATGAGTGTGTGTCATTGCCTTTTCGGGAAGGGCTCTCACCGGCCTTCACTCAGCACATTGAAATGCGCTGGGCATACGGTTCGCTGCCGTTTACGGGTAAGCGGGACGTTGAGATGGGCGGTTGGATGCGCTTTCGGACACCGCCGAGGGACCTGACCGACGCTCATATCGTGGCATTGGTGGATGCCTGGCCGCCGGCCGTGCTACCCCATCTGAGCAAGCCGGCACCGGCCAGTTCGCTCAGTTGGGCGCTCGATATCGTGCATCCGAGACCGACGATCAAAGCCGATGAATGGTTACTGTACAAGGCGACCATCGACCAGGCGGGTTCAGGTTACGGCCATGCCCAGGCGAAAATCTGGAGCGCACAGGGTGAGCTGGTCGCACTCAGTCGCCAGACGGTGACGGTTTTCGGTTGAGGGCGCGACTGGCGGCTGTTCAGGCCGCCAGCTCGCATTTGCAGGCGTCAGTAATGATCCGGGCAAAATCTTCCGGGGAGTCTTCCTGCAG
>JAWVWU010000062.1:0-8853 GCA_033723595.1 Marinobacter sp.
GCCGACGGCGACTGGATCGGTGCGGGGTCGGGTTGGGGACTTCAGGACCGAATGCCCGCGGACCTCGTCGACAGGATCCCGGCAGCCGATATGACCTTGGTTCCCCGTGCCCGCGAAGTGGCCTTCCTGGCGTTGCATGAGTGGAATCATGGACATCGGGTGACGGCCGCGGACGCGCGCCCGGTCTACCTGCGAGACGAAGTGACCTGGAAAAAGCTTCCCGGTCGTTAATCCTTTCTGCTTTTACCAGGAAACCTTCCTCATGGAACTGTGGCATATCGTCAGTTTGGCCATTATTCAGGGTTTGACCGAATTCCTGCCCATCAGTAGCTCGGCGCATCTGATTCTCCCGTCACAGTTGCTGGGTTGGCCGGATCAGGGCCTGGCGTTTGACGTCGCCGTCCACGTGGGGACTCTGGCGGCGGTCGTGTGGTATTTCCGTCGCGATGTGGGCCGGCTGACCGTCGCCTGGGTTGGCGATACCCTCAATCGCCGTATCGGTCCCGATAGTGGACTTGCCTGGGCGATCATCATTGCGACCATACCGGCTGGCATTGCGGGCGTGCTGCTGAACGACTTTGTTGCCACCCAGCTCAGGTCGAGCCTGGTGATCGCCATCGCCACGGTCGTCTTCGGGCTGGTGCTGTGGTGGGCCGATAGCCGCGGGCACCAGAATCGCACCATTGCCCAACTCGGGCTCAGGGATGCAGTGATCGTAGGGCTGGCACAGGCCGTGGCGCTGATTCCGGGTACCTCGCGCTCGGGCATCACCATAACCGCGGCGCTGTTCCTCGGCTTTAACCGTGAGGCCGCGGCGCGCTTTTCGTTTTTGCTCTCGATACCGATTATTGTGGCGGCCGGTGGCCTGAAAACCGTTGACCTGATCAATCTCGGCGCAGCGGCTGACTGGCATTCGATCATTATCGGCGCGCTGTTGTCGTTCGTCAGCGCGTTAGTCTGTATTCATCTGTTCCTGAAATTTCTTGAGCGCCTCGGGCTGTTCCCCTACGTTGTTTACCGTTTGTTATTGGGTGCTGTACTGCTGTTGATGCTGTGGTAATGTTTGAGCGCTGTCCGCGCAGACAGCACTCGAATGAGGCCTTGTGAGATGAGTCGTTATGATCGGCGGTCTGAATAATAACGGGTTGACCCCGGCGCTGCCTGACCCGGGTGGTGCGCGGGACCGCCGTGAGCCGTCCCGTGGCGGCGCCTCCTATGTTAGCGCCTATGATTCTCAGGCCGGCAACAACGCGTTGCCGTCGCCACCGGTTTCCGATTCGGAATCAGGCCGGCCTGCGCCTGATCGTGTTGATCAGGCCGCGATCCGTCGTCGCGTAGAGGCACGTCAGGCAGCGGCAGAATCCAGGCTTGAAACCTTCCAGACAGACCAGGTGTCACTGGCCAGTAGCCGGGCTCTCGATGCGTTTACCACGGTTGCTGGTTACCAGGACCGGGTCGACGTTGAGCTTGCCGGTGTTGATATCCGCGTCTGATGCCACGTCCTGAGTTGTGCCTTGCCGTCGCATGCAGCCCGCTGGCTGAGCGCGAGCCTATGCGCACGCTTGCGGATGATCTGGGGCTGCCGTTTCTGGGGGTCGTCGTGCCCGCAACAGTGTCTGACTACCCGGTTCTGCTGTTTGCCGATGAACTGGGCGTCAGCCTGCAAGTGACGGGCAAGGGCGCGCCGGGGCCAGTGAGGGCAGAATTCGGGACGGGCAAGGCGGGTTACCGCCTCGAGCATGGCGGTGGCAACGGCCAGCTGATTGCCCGGGCCGTCGGATTGAAGAAAACCAGGCAGCCCCTGTCTATCCTCGATGCCACCGCCGGACTGGGTCAGGACGGGTTCGTGCTTGCCGGACTGGGGTGTCGGGTGACTCTGCTGGAACGGTCGCCGGTGATTCACGCGTTGCTCGCAGATGGGCTGGCGCGGGCACGGCTGAACACCGTGGCCGCGCCCGTGGTTGAGCGGTTGTCCTTAATCGCCGCAGACAGCGCGGACTGGTTGGCGCGGGCTGAGCCGGATATCGCCGATGTGATCTATCTCGATCCGATGTTTCCGCACCGCGACAAGGCGGCTCTGGCGAAGAAGGAGATGCAGGTTTTCCGGCTGGTGGTGGGTGATGATGCGGATGCGTCCGAGTTGTTATCGATGGCTTTGGAGAAGGCCCGATACCGGGTCGTCGTCAAGCGCCCCCGCAAGGCTCCGGAGATTGCAGGTCGCCCGCCGACTACGCAGGTTGTCGGCAAGAGCAGCCGTTACGATATCTATTCGCTCCGGGCCCTGCCTGCCTAGGGACGGGATTTACGCGCCCAGCATGGTGACTTGCTGGATGGCCTGTCGCTTTTCAACGCTCAGCACCAGGCGCGCATCTTCGGCCACTTCATCCAGCCCCTCTGAGTAACACAGCCGGCCGTCTTCGTCGGTGGTGACCACGTCATTTTTCTGCAGATTTGCGATGAAGTTGCGAAACAGGCTCTTGTCGAAAAATTCCGGCGCGTTCAGTCCGAACAGGATCGACATCCGTTCAGCCATCAGAGTGCTTTGCTCTTCCAGTTCACTGGCGTCGATCTTGCCGGACCCGTATTTCCGCAGCACAGCGATGGCAAGGTGGTAGCGCTCCAGCGTCTGGATGATAAAGCGGGACAGGGTTCGCAAACGCAGCATGGCGTCCGTGCCTTCCTCGGGCCGGGAGATGCGATCCCCCTCTGCTCTGAGAAGATCGTGATCGACCAGCACATCAATCCACTGGTCGATGATGTCATCAACCTGGTCCAGCGGATACTTCAGGAACAGCTCGGACTGCAGGTAGGGATAGACCACGCTGGACAGAAACACCACTTTCTCCCGGGCCAGGGAGGCATTGTTCTCGAATAGGCAGGCGATGAGCGAAGGCAGCGCGAACAGGTGCTGGATGTTGTTGCGATAGTAGGTCATCAGAATCGCGTTGTTGCCTTCCAGAGCGATTATATCGCCCATTTGCTGGGGCTGTCGGTTCACCAGCCCCATGGCTTCACAGTAATGGATCCAGTCGTGAC
This sequence comes from Marinobacter sp., assembly GCA_033723595.1. Classification (GTDB taxonomy): domain Bacteria; phylum Pseudomonadota; class Gammaproteobacteria; order Pseudomonadales; family Oleiphilaceae; genus Marinobacter. The sequence continues at coordinate 3,037 of JAWVWU010000062.1, forward strand.
CGTCGCCCTCAGGCAGAGTCAGCGTACTGGAGTAGGGGAAAGCCCGGAGCAGGCCGGCGAATTGATCCATCAGTCGACCTAACTGGACTTCGTCCATGGCCAGCCGTTCCGTGCTGAGCAGCAGCGTCGCGGTCATGCCAATGGGATTGACGGCCACCGAGGCGTTGATTCTGGATGCCACCTCGGTGGCTAACCGGTCGACCGCCTCGCCAAGCCAGGCTGGCCGGTAGTCAGAATCGTAGGCCTCATCCCGCCAGCTGGGGTGAGCGTCATCCAGCAGTTCGGAAAGGTGGATGGCCTCGCCAAAATTGACCGCTACGCGTCCGAACGAGCTGCCAAGCTGTCGAACGGTTCTGACCAGTGACAATATACTTTCTTTCTGCTTTTTCTTGCCCCGCAGCTCGCCCAGGTACGAACGACCTTCCATAACCTTTTCGTAACCGACGTAGACAGGCACGAACACGATCGGCTTGTTATGGTCCCGAAGAAAGCTGCGAACCGTCATCGCCAGCATCCCCGGGCGGGGGTGGAGCATCCGGCCGGTGCGACTGCGCCCGCCTTCGACAAAATATTCCACCGAGTAGCCGCGGGAAAACATCACGTGCATGTATTCGTTGAAGACCGTGCTGTACAGCGGGTTATCCCTGAAGCTTCGACGCATGAAGAAGGCGCCACCGCGTCGCAGGATCGGACCGACAATCGGCATGTTCAGGTTGATGCCGGCGGCGATGTGAGGCGGCATCAGCCCGTTGCGGTAAAGCACATAGGACAGCAGCAGGTAATCGATATGGGAGCGGTGGCAGGGCACATAGACCACGGCATTGGCCTGAGCCACGCTCTGTGGCACTTCGATATTATTGACGGCGATACCCTTGTAGAGCCGGTTCCACAGCCAGCTCAGCACCACCTCCAGGAACCGGATGGTGACCACCGACATACTGGCGGCGATCTCGTCGGCGTACTTGTGCGCCTTGGCGCGCACCTTGGCAGGCGGTATGTCGTCCCGGCGGGCGGTTTCCCGAATGGCGTCCTTGACCGCAGGGGTCCGGACCAGGCCATCGACCAGCGTGCGTCGGTGGGACAGGTCGGGTCCCAGCACCGCTTGCCGCACTCGGCGGAAGTGCGTTCGAAGAATACGGGCAAGCTTGCGGGAGGCGCGTTCCTCGCTGTGACGGTATTCGTCCACCGTCTGGCTGAGCGACAATGGTTTGTTGAACTGAACGTAGGTGTTGCGGCCATGCAGCATGATAATCAGGAATTTCTGCAGCCGGCCGGCGACCGACCAGGTGTCCGACAGCAGCAGTTTCACCAGCGATTTTTCCTTGTCCGGTGATCGCCCCCAGAACAGCGATACCGGCACGATCTGAACATCCAGTGTCGGGTCAGCCGTGGCCAGGGCAACCAGCTCGCGGGTCTGTTGCGTCAGGACCGGTGTCTGGCGTTTGCGAAACAGCCCGCCGGTGCGCTGGTAGAGAAAAAAGAACGAATGTCGGGGGCCACCGTGAACGGGCAGGGGGGGTTCGGCACCGGGCAGGTTGGCCCGCTGTACGGATTGTTCCAGAACCAGGCGGCTGGACAGTGAGCTGTACTGCAGGACATAACAGACAGGCTTTCGAGGATCCAGCTCCAGAGCCTCCCGACTGGCACCCATGACATGGGTTCTGACCCACAGGAACAACAGCTTGCGCATCAGAGTCAGGAACAGACCGCTCAGGCCCGGGATCAACTGCATACTGGGAGCTCCGGATTATCGTAACTGGCCGTCAGTGTACTTGCTCTCGACGCACGCGCAAAGCGCCGGGCCATATTGGCGCGGCGCGCTTATGGCCAAATCGGGGATATGATACATTCAGCGTTTTGACACGAAGCAGGTGAACGCAATGGCGGATTGGACAGCGGGCTGGTCGCGGCAGTGGCCGGAACGAGAGGACGGCATTCTCGCCCTCAGCGGCAGCGATCTGTTGACCCCGGACACGGGCTGGTTGCATCCCTGGGAGACAATCAGGAACCAGTTGGTTGAAGGCAGCGAGCCGGTCTACGTGGGCAAGCTGTCCGGCCAGGCGGTGTATGTCGCCGACGTGAAACACGATCATGAGCTTCACGGGGCGGAGCGCATATCGACACGCGAGGCCGTTCTGACTGCCGACGATGAGCCGGCGGCGATGATCGGTACCGCGCTGCAGGTCCATCAATGGTGGCGGGACCATCGCTTCTGTGGACGCTGTGGACAACCCACCGGCTTTCATCCCGCCGAAAGGGCGCGCTGGTGCGACCACTGCGGTATTCCCTGGTACGCCCGGTTGGCCCCCTGTGTGATTGTCGTCATTCGTCGGGGGGACCAGTTCCTGTTGGCCCGTTCCTCCCGCACTCGGCGGCATTTCTTCAGCTTGATTGCCGGCTTTGTGGAACCTGGTGAAAGCGCAGAGCAGGCTGTGGCCCGTGAAGTCATGGAGGAAACCGGTTTGCAGGTGGCCAATGTCCGTTATCGGGGGTCCCAGCCCTGGCCGTTTCCTCACCAGCTTATGCTCGGTTATTTTGCCGACTATGTGGCCGGCGACCTTGTATTGCAGGAAGACGAGCTGGCCGAGGCCGGCTGGTATGCGCCGGGCGCTTTGCCGCCGGTGCCGCCCGATACCACCATCGCTGGTCGGTTGATCCGACGGATGGAGCGGGAGATCACAGGTGAGGAGTCCGGGCATTGAGGCCTCCGCACGTCCTCGTTTTTGATTCGGGCGTTGGCGGACTCAGTGTCAGTCAGGACATCCACCGGGCGATTCCGTCGGCACGGCTGAGCTACATTGCCGATACGGCGTGTTTCCCGTATGGCAGTCAGACCGACGCACTGATCACCGAGCGCTGCCTCGGGCTGATTCTTCAGAGTCTCTCGGAGGCGCCGGTGGATGTCATCGTCATTGCCTGCAACACCGCGAGTACAGTCGTACTGCCCCGCCTGCGTGAAGCAACGGAGATTCCGGTTGTCGGGGTCGTGCCCGCGATCAAGCCGGCAGCGGCGCTGTCCCGTAACCGTCGCATCGGCCTGCTGGCGACTCCGGCGACGATTCGCCGCCCCTATATCGACCAGCTGATCAGTACCTTCGCCACAGACTGCGAGCTGGTTCGAATCGGTCATCCGGAGCTGGTGCGCTGGATAGAGGACCACGTGGCGGGTGTTCCCTTGCCGGAACAGGCGCTATCGACGGCTCTGGAGCCGTTCCGGCGGTCGAACGTCGACACCATCGTGCTGGGATGCACGCACTACCCGCTGATCCAGAAGCAGTTAACGGCCTTGCTGCCAGACGTGGCCTACTGGGTTAACTCCGGGGAAGCCATCGCGCGTCGAACGGTCCACCTGCTCGGTGCCGCGGGTTTTGATACCGGCTCTGGCGCGCGCGCTGAGCCGGTGTGGGAGTCGGTTCGATTCAGTGGCGACAGCCCCACGGGCATGACTGACTATCTGGCGCGCCTGGGGCTGAACGCCACAACGCTCATCACACACTGGCCCGAACGGCCCCTGGTCGGGGCATCGGCTAAAGCACGCGGGTCAGTTTAAACATCGCCAGGAACTCGAGCGCCGGCAACGAACGCCTATGGCAGCAGTAGGTTTTGAACGACTGGCCCCGAAAGCGCGATTTTGTAAACTCCAGTCCCTTGAAGTTATAAAGAAAATTACCGTGGTCGTAGAGTCCGTGAAGAATTCGCTTCAGCAGGCGGCTCTCCTGGTGTTCCGCGGTCTTGTCGAGCGACAGCGGAATCAGCCCCAGGTCCAGAAACGGTACACCCTCCGATTTGAACACAGCCATGGCGTGTGCCATGAGGGTATAGAAAATACCTTGCCGGAAGTCTGCGTTGGCCCGCGAGATATTGGGCACATAGCTGATGATGCGGTTGTTGTGGTAAATCGGATCAAAATAAATGAACCCTACCGCTTTGCCATCCTGATACGCGTAGAAATGTCGTTCGTTCTCCCGGTAGGTCATCTCCATGGGGCGTATCAGGAATCGTATTTCCTGGCTTTTACACTTTCGGGTGCGAATCCAGGCTTCCGAGATTTCCCGCGTGTGGTCATCGCTGAACCGTTCCCGCACGGTGATGCCGTTTTTGGCGGCCTGGTTCAGCGCGGTGCGGATAATCTGTTTCTTCTTACCGCTGACCGACCAGTTGGCCAGGTCAATCCGGGCTTCGCTGCCGAACTGGGTGCCAAACAGCCCGAATCGCCGATGCAGCACGTCAACCACGGATCGCGATACCTGAATGTAGGAGGCATTGGGAAAGCGGGCGTGGAAGCGCTCAAGGATCAGTTCAAGGTGCTCTGGCGCGGCAACGGGGTCCGAGAGGACGAACGTCATGCCCCATTTGCGCATGTAACTGATGTAGCCAACACCGGGCACGTCGAAGTAGGACATATCCGGTTGCAGCGTGGAGAACGACTGGGAGTGGGTCCCGAACTGCTTGAGATAGTCGACGCGCTGGCTGAATGAAAACGTGTTGTCTGTGGTTTCCCCCGACTGACCGAGGGTTAGAATCTGGTCGTTCATTGACTGTGACCCCGAAGCGCTTTGGAGCCTGTTAACCGGTGCCGGTCAGCGAACGAAGACCAATCCGCTGATACAGGCACCGGGTTCGCAGGCGCCGTCGGTTTGTTATTGGAAGCGGGGAGACGCTTACGCCTGTTTGCGACCCAGAATTGACCAGTAGCAATTCATGTTCAGCAGTTTGAAGTGCTTCTTGTCCGTGACCTGAAGGCCGAGACGCTGCATGTGTTCGGGGTAGTTGTAGATCTTGTGGAAGGCATTGTTGGCAAATAACCAGAAGGTGAAGACCGCCATGTACCAGTAAATTTTCTTGAACAGCCTGGAGAAGATGTTGCCAGTGGGGTAGCAGAAGTCGCCCACCACAACTCTGGCATCCGGTTTGCCCAGGCGGATCAGGTGCTCCAGAACCTTGACCATCATGTCTTCGTCAAACACATTCAGGAAGAAGTTGGCGACGACCATGTCGTATTGTTCAAACTCATCGATCGCCATGATGTCACTGTGTATGCGGCGAATCGTCAACTGTGGCGCTTCGCTTTGTTGCGCCTGCTGGAATTTTCTCAACATGGTTTCAGACAGGTCGACGACCGTCACCTCGGCTCCCAGTTCAGCCGCGCGAATGGCGTCGCGGCCGTGGCCGACGCCGGCAAACAGTACCCGGGTGCCCGGCTGGATCGTTTCCACATCAAGCATGGCCGTCTTGCAGCGGTGAATATTCTTGCCGCTGTACAGGTTGCTCAGGAAATCGTAAACGGGGCCAATGTATTTGTATTTATCGCGCATGGTCTCTGATACCTGTCTTTATCCAGTGATACCGCCGGCTTCTTGTGTTTTTTGTGGTGGGGTCGTTCATCCGTAATGACGTTCCCGGGCCGGTGGTGCTTCCGCAAAAGAGTAGATAACCACCCGTTGCATTTATGTGCTGTGGCGCGCATTTCTGGATACAATTCGTTACCTGTTGCAACGCTTTGCAAACTCGGTCATGAATTGATATCCAAGTGTCAGACAATCCGTGCCGTGCCAGGCGCTTTGCTGACGGACGTTGAACGTAGTTGGCGGGGCTGTAATTCGCGGGCTTTCGGCGCCTATACTGAAGGTTGGGCTTTGTCGTGTAAGGGGGATGGCTTGCCAGGACTGGAACACCTACACCGCCTGTCCATCTGGATGTTGCTGGGTCTGTTGCTGGCCGGTCCTGCCTGGTCCGGTGAGAGCAGTGAGGATACAGATCGCACCGTCAACTATCTGGTGGTGGATCAGAAAACCGTGCCGTTCCAGATTGTCGAGC
>JAWVWU010000063.1:0-8852 GCA_033723595.1 Marinobacter sp.
CCGTTAAACGCTGTCTGGTTGGAAATCCGGTCGATTTCGTCGATGCGCTGTTGAACTTCAGAGTTCAGTGCGGCGCGGTCTGAAGCGCTGTTGGTGGCGTTGGCGGATTGCACAGCCAGTTCGCGAATACGCTGAAGGTTGTTGGTGACCTCGTTCAGGGCGCCTTCAGTCGTTTGAGCCAGTGAGATGCCGTCGTTCGCGTTGCGCTGGGCAACGTTCAGGCCGGAAATCTGTGAACTGAAGCGGGTGGAAATCGCCAGACCGGCCGCGTCGTCTTTCGCAGAGTTGATGCGCAGACCGGAAGACAGCCGTTGGAGGGCCTGATCAGACAGGCTCTGGGATTTGTTCAACTGATTTTGTGCGTTGAGTGACGCGACGTTGGTGTTAATACCGAGAGCCATAATGCTTCTCCTAAAACCGTGTTGGTGTTCACTTGGAAGAGGTCTGGCACCCGTCTCAGTGTTGAGTGCACCGCCCTGCTGTAGGGCTTAACGGCGGGCCGAACGATTGCTTTAGAAAAAAATCAGGCGATTTTGTTAAGGAATGTAAAAGCATCGGTAAATTGATGGAAAACATCCGAGAGACAGCCTCGTGGCGCGGTCTCACGATGATTTTTGGTTCAGAGCACGCGCGTCACGAATCGGAACCGGAGCCCCTTCGATCGACATTGCCTCTCCCGACACGTGAAAAGCGGCAACAGCCTGCCTTTATAACACGAGCGCCGTCGTCGAAAATGACGACTCTGCCCGCATGAAATTACTTTTTAACCTTTATAAACAAAGATTTGATGAATTTTTCGAATAACTGGCACGACCTTCGCTTACCCTCGAAGACAAACGGCAATTCCATGAACAGCGGCCGGCAAAGGTCCCCTTGATCGGGCACTGCGTTACCGGCATCTCTATTGAAGGGGAAACGATATGCCTCAGATCATCAATACCAACATTGCGTCGCTTAATGCTCAGCGCAACCTCAATACCTCGCAGCGCGATGCCGATGTGGCGTTACAACGCCTGTCTTCTGGCCTGCGCATCAACTCTGCGAAAGACGATGCCGCCGGTCTGGCCATTTCGACACGCTTCGAATCCCAGATCAACGGTCTTAACGTGGCACAGCGTAACGCGAACGATGGCATATCGCTGGCTCAGACCACGGAAGGGGCCCTGGGCGAAGTCATTACCAACCTGCAGCGTATTCGCGAACTGGCGGTTCAATCCGCCAACGCCACCAACAGCGCCTCGGATCGCCAGGCCCTGGACCAGGAAGTGCAGCAAAGGATCGAGGAAATCGACCGGATTGCCAAACAGACAACGTTTAACGGTCTCAAGGTGCTGGACGGATCGTTTGGCAATCAGACTTTCCAGGTCGGCGCTAACGCTGGAGACACCATTGGCGTCGACCTGACCAAAGGCTCCCGGGCCACGGATATTGGTTCACTGGCCTCCACCGGCGATGTGCAGGTCGTTTCGACCTCCGGCGGCACCTTTACGCTGCAGGTCGGCGATGCACAGGCCAGCGATATTTCGATCGCCTCCGGCGCCAGTGCCGCTGACGTGGTCGAGGCAGTCAGTGCAGCCAATGTCCAGGGGCTGGCATCAGTCACCGCAACCAACGTACAGACCCTGAGTTTTGCTGACGTGGCCGCCGCAAGTTCTACATCCGGCGGCACCTACACGGTGTCTATCAAGGTCGGCGATGCTGATGCGATCGACGTGGCAGTCGCTGTTTCAACGGGCGGCACCATCACGGCTTCGGATGTGGCTTCTGCGGTCAAGGCACAGGGTATTGACGGCCTCGAGGTGAGTTCGGCCACAGGCTCACTCACATTCACCGCAGCCGGCGGTGAGAACATCACCCTGACCGAATCTGCAACCACAGGCGTCGCCGCTGTGACAGGCAACGGCTTCACCGATACGGCGATTACCAGCCCGCTCGTTGGCCAGGTCAGCATTGAAGCACTCGATAGCCTGACGATCACAGATGCGGCCGGTATCATCGGCGGCACCCGGAACATCGCACCGACCAAGTCTATGGCAGACGTCAAAGTGGACACGGTCGAAAATGCCAACGATGCGATAAAGCGCGTTGATTCAGCATTAACGTCAATCAACGGCATTCGCAGCGAACTGGGTGCTGTGCAGAACCGCTTCGAAAGTACCATCGCGAACCTCAGTACCTCTGCCGAAAACCTATCGGCGGCCAACAGCCGCATTCGTGATGCCGACTTCGCTGCAGAAACTGCTGAACTGGCTCGAACACAGGTCCTCCAGCAGGCCGGCCTGTCCGTTCTGGCTCAGGCCAATGCAAGACCCCAGCAAGTCCTGCAGTTGCTGCAGTAATCCTGAAAAACCCCGGTGTGCTCTGGTTGATGTAAATCAGCCAGAGCCATCGCCGGCGCTTCAATACGGCCTGGCGGGCAAGCCCGTCTCTACATGCCTGACGAAGTCTTCAAGATTGGGCGATCAGACAACGTGGCCCGGCTATACTGTCCTGTAAATCCCAGTTAATCGCCAATCTGAACACAGGGCTCTCCATGAACGTTGCACTAATCCCCGCGCGCGGCGGGTCGAAAGGTTTACCGGGCAAGAACATTCGCTCCCTGGCAGGCAAACCCCTGATCGTCTGGAGCATTGAGCAGGCGCTCGCCTCCCGCTGCGTTGACCGGGTCATCGTCAGTACCGATGATCCGGATATTGCAGCGGTCTCAGCAGAAGCTGGCGCCGATATTATCAACCGGCCCTCTGACCTGGCTGGCGATACCGCAACCTCGGAAACGGCTATTGAGCATGCTCTGACAGTGATGGAGCAGAACGGCCAAACTGTCGACCAGATCATTTTTCTTCAGTGCACCTCGCCTCTGAGACGCCCCCATGATATTGACGACGCTTTTGATCATTACACTGAAAAAGCGGCAGACTCACTGCTGAGCGTGGCGCTGTCCCATCGCTTTTTCTGGAAAAAAAACACCCAGGGCTGGGGAGAGTCCATCAACTACGATTATCACAACAGACCGAGACGTCAGGATATGGAGCAGGCCTACATGGAGAATGGCTCGATCTACATCTTTTCGAGCCAGCATTTCAGGCGTCATCATAATCGCCTCGGCGGACGCGTTATTTTGCACGTCATGCCGGAGGCTTGCGCCTACGAAATCGATTCAGAGACTGACTTCCAGATCGTTGAGCTGCTGATGCAAAAAGGGGATTTCTAGTGTTTATTGATCGCAACATAGACCACTACTGCATCAGTGAAAAAACACTTCTTATCCGTGCCCTGGAAGCCTTGAGCAACAGCAAGGGCCAGACGCTTTTTATTGTCGACGACTTCTTCCGACTCAAGGGCACGTTTACCGATGGCGATTTCCGTCGCTGGATCATCGGCCAACAAGAAATTGACTTGAACCGGCCGGTTTCCGAGATCTCCAATCTCAAGCCCGTTTTCGCCTACGATTTTGAGGCGCCCTCACAGCTCGCTGAGAAGTTGAGCGAGCGGATCCAGTTCCTGCCTATTCTGGATTCCGAGAATCATGTGGTGGGGATTGCGTCCCTCCAGACCAACCAGGAAATCACACTGGGCAATCACAGCATAAACCGCGACTCGCCGGTGCTGATTATTGCGGAGATCGGCAACAACCATAACGGGTCACTGGAACTTGCAAAACGGCTGGTCGACGAAGCCAGGGCCGCCGGCGCCCACTGCGCAAAGTTCCAGATGCGGGACCTGGATTCTCTATACTCAGGCGCCAGCCTTGGCGATGGCGCTAGCGAGGATTTGGGGTCGCAATATGTGCTCGACCTGTTGCGCCGTTTTCAGCTGTCCGACGATGAATTCGTCGAGGTATTCAATTACTGCAGGCAGCAGGGTCTCACCGTTTTGTGTACCCCGTTTGACCGGGTTAGTGCCGACAAACTCAACCAATACGGCATGGACGGCTACAAGATTGCCTCCGCTGATCTCACCAACCATGAATTACTGGAACACATTGCCCGATACGGCAAACCGATGCTCGTGTCGACCGGCATGTCAACCGAACAGGAAATCTTTGACGCGGTGAATGTGTTGCGCCGCAATGCGGCCAATTTTGTCCTGCTGCACTGCAATTCCACTTATCCGGCTCCCTTCAAGGACGTCAACCTGAACTACATGGACCGACTGGCAGAAATCGGCGAGTGCCTGATTGGCTACTCGGGGCATGAACGGGGTTATCACGTCGCTGTCGCCGCAGTTGCCAAAGGCGCTAAGGTGATTGAAAAGCATTTTACAGTCGATCGCGACATGGAAGGCAATGACCACAAAGTGTCATTACTGCCGGACGAATTCCGGGCCATGCGCGAGGCTATTGAGCAAGTCAGCGTATCGCTCGGCACAAACAAACCCAGAAACCTGTCCCAGGGCGAGATGATCAATCGTGAAATTCTGGGCAAGAGCCTGGTGGCGGCAGCACCGATCAGCAAAGGCACTCGGATTACCGAACAGCTTGTGAAAGTAAAGAGCCCCGGTAAGGGTTTGCCGCCGAGCAAACTGAAAGAGCTGCTGGGACGCATTGCCAGTCGAGACCTGAACACGGATGATTTTTTCTACGAGTCCGATATGGGGGGGGCGACGGTCGTGCCGAGAAACTATCGTTTCCAGCTACGTCATGGCATTCCCGTACGCTATCACGACTACCAGGCGCTGGCCGGGCTGAGCAACCTGAAGTTGATCGAATTTCACCTGAGCTATCGCGACCTCGAACTGGACCCGGCTGATTTCATTGCAGCCTCAAATCAGCTTGATTTTGTTGTTCATGCACCGGAATTGTTTGCCGGTGATCACACTCTGGATCTATGCAGCCACGACGAACAGTACCGTAGCCAGTCCGTACGCGAGCTTCAGAGGGTCATTGACATCACCCGAAAGCTGAACGGCTTTTTTCCCACAACCCGATCCCCCAGTATCGTTGTCAACGTGGGCGGCTTCTCTGAACATGACTTTATCGATGCCCATGAAAAGCAGGCTCGCTACCGAATACTTGAGAAGAGTCTCAACGAACTGGACCGCGCCGGCGTGACACTGTTGGCCCAGACCATGCCCCCCTTCCCTTGGCATTTCGGCGGCCAACGCTTTCACAATCTGTTCGTCAACCCCGACGAAATTGCCGAGTACTCTGACCGCTTGGGGCTGGGCATCTGCCTGGATGTATCCCATTCCTGGCTGGCGTGCAATTATTTCGACTGGGACTTCACGGACTTCATTGCCACCGTCGGACCGAAATCCCGTCATCTGCACATTGCAGACAGCCAGGGCGTTGACGGCGAAGGCTTGCAGGTGGGCGATGGCGAAATGGACTTTGAAAAACTGGGCCGACAGCTCAAAACGTGCGCGCCCGATGCAACCTGGATTCCCGAGGTATGGCAGGGGCACAAAAATGGCGGAGAGGGCTTCTGGCGGGCCTTCTCCTATCTGGACGGACTGCTATAGCACCACATCAGGCCATTTACCCAGCCCCGGATGCAACCTCCGGCTACAGCACCGGACTGGCTTCCAGAATCAGCGTGTCGTTCAGATCGAGAGTCGACAGCACCTTGCCCCATTGGTTGTCGAGCTCATCATCGCGCAATTGCGACCAGATCTCGTGTCCCGCTTTTTTGCCTTCAGAAAGCCAGTGCAGGTGATTGGCAAGCGGATACCGCTGTACACCTGTTACACCGTGAACCCGGAACCCTGCTTCCCGCAATAACACCTGCAGACTCTCACGGGTGTGCAGGACCAGATGCTCACTCCAGAACGTGTGTGCCCGGAACTCAGGCGCATTGGCAAAGCTGATCAGAAAATCCTTAGCGTGAGGAACTTCAATGATCAGGCGTCCCTGTCGCTGCACAAGCAATTGCCGGATATCAGACAGCGTCTTCAGAGGGTCAAGCAGGTGCTCGAATACATGGAACATCGAGATGACATCAAACGACTGATCGGCCACGTCGCCCAGATCTGCATGGACCTCATGGCCTAGTGACACCAGCGCATCGCGCCAGTCTTTTTGTGGTTCAATAGCCGCGTACGCCGAACAGAGCGGACCCAGACGGTCCAGGATCGTGCCCGGCCCTGTGCCGATGTCCAACCACTGCTTGTTACGAACGCGGTTTCGAAACGCCTGAAATCGGCGTTCGGTATCGTCATCGGTATTGATTCGCGCTCGCTGACTGCGGTCAAGCCGACTGTTGGCGGGCTTGCTCTGGTAGTGGTCAATCGTCATATGGTCACAGCGGGACAAAAAAATGACGCCGCTGCGTCGACAACGAAGCACTTGAATATCGGCCCTGTCCCGCACGAAAGACTGGATCAACTCTGGCTCAACAGGGTCGCAGACGCCCAACTGGCAGAGCACGTCAAATATCGGGTTTTCGAAAACCTGGGACATCAATAGGCCGCCCGTTCAGTGAAGGTTTGAGTGAAAGCATGAATCGCCTCTGTCGACCCATCAGGCCTCGATCGGTGCTTCTTCCACGACTTGATTGCCATCAGGGTCACGCAGCGACTGCGTTACCCAGGGATCCTCGGCGACGGGCCTTCGCTCACTCACGACACTGCGGAAATGGGCAGGCAGTTCTTTGAGAAACGTTACGAAACGGTCCCGCCAAAGATTCATGAATTCGATGGCCCCAGCCTGATCCTCGATCGCGAGAGCGTGATTCAGGCCTGCAGACAGGTGATGAACCAGGGATCCACGCATAACATGTTGTGCCATCGCCTGAGAGCCTGATGGAATGGACATGCTGTCTGCCACCTGAATCCGCACAACCAGCTCGGTCAAGCTGTTGATCAACGCAGTCATGTCACGTTTACCTTGCAACCGAGCGGCGCGGGCGACGGCGATGATCTCCTGGCAGCGCTTTTCCACCTGCTGGCAACTGCCTCGAACCTGCATGCTCAGATCAGAGGCATCCACGCCACTCGATTGCTCCCGGAACAACACGTTGAGCTCGGCTGCTCCCGGCTGTTCGGCATCACTGGATGTTGAGGCCCGAACCCGCTCGACAAAACTCCAGCTGTCCAGCCAATGCGTTTCATTGATTTCCGCACCATCAGAACAGTTACTGACAGACAAGCCCGGGCGCAATGGCTTCATCAGGCGAATCAGAGCCTCGACCGAGGTTTTGGCCGAGTAATAGTCTGACTTCGTCAACACGGTCGATCCATCTATCGCCGGAGTCTCGAAAAACCGGGACTTATCAAATGTGTCGGCCACAAAGCGCCGCACACGTTCGTTGACTTCCGACCCATCATCAACACCGAAGACTGAAGACATTGAATGATGCTTATCGGCTGACTTGAATCCGAAGTCCGCACCGAACAGATAAATATCTGCAAACCCAAGCGTTGAAAATATCGAGAGTGCTGCGTTCATGCACGTGGGGTTGCAGCGCTCGAAGGCTTTCGACTCCAGCCCGAATAGCCGGGATGACGGATTATCCTTTTTAAAATAGACGAATTTCTGGTCAAACAATTCAAAGACTGCTGGATTAACCTCATTGACGGCAAGAAACGTGATATTCCAGAGACTATCCCGGCCCATCTCAGACAGGGTCTGGTAGACCATATAATCCGGATCCAGTTCGAGGTGATAGTCAGGCGTAATCCCATTGGACAACATACCCCTTAAACCGGTGCCAACGGTCACAACAATGACGTCATCCCTGACAGCCCGAATGTCATCAAGCCTGTCGTCAATGGAGGGTCCACTGCCAACAATCAGCACCGGCCGTTTCGTCGGCAGGCTCCAGGCGGCAGAAATGACCTGAACGCCCCGTTCGAGATTGTGCAGTGTGTTGTTAAGGCGACGTACCTCGTCATCATAATTTCCCAGCCCGGAGAAAAAGGAGGGAAGATTCCGGCGCACGTCTTCCGCAATCGCGTTCATCAGCGGATTGGCCTGATGATTGAAGTACAGGGTGACCGTGGGATAAAGCGGCGCTCTCTTGACCAGTTCCCGCTCCAGCAACTCGGTCAAGGCCGCCCTGTCGGCGTTCAAACCGATTGAAAAGGTGATGGTATATCCCTTTCGCCTGAGAAAACGGTTGCAGATTTCTTCCCAGTCTACGGCAAAAAGGCTGGCTGAAAATACCTCCGGATCGGGCTCAAAAATAATGGCATCAACGATATCTGCGCGACGCACAAGCTCTTCAATCTGATAGCCCAAACCGCAGCCCAGGAACACCACGAAAGGGAAAAACCCCTCCATCGGATAACCATGGAAGTTCTCGCGAGTGACCGGTGATAAACTTGCGACATTCCTGATCGCGGTCGTTGCGTAATTACTCGTCTTGAACATATCCGGCCAGGGCGGCGTGAAGGTTCGCAATTTGCTTCCAACCGGATAAACCGACAGGAATTCATTGACCTCGGCAAGAGCAACGGCCTTCGCCCGGCCACCATATCGACTTTTACCATCAATCTGCAGATCGATATCAGCCTCCTGCGGGCTGACCACCACTTCCGTTTTTTCCATCAGAAAGTTGACGAAATGCTTGTAGATCGAGGGATATCGCTTCCGGAAAAACTCCAGATTTTTCGCTCGGCGACGGGCATAAGTCTGGGCAGTGTCTTGGGTCTGTTCAGCCATGGATGGTCTCTGTTCGGATAGATCTGATGAGCCTCTACTCTAGCACCGTAGGACGATGCCGCAAGCGATGCATTGTCAGCGAGTTTGACCGGATGCTCGAACCGAATCGTCCGGTCAGGCTGGCAACACCCACGCTGCCAACATCATCGGTTGTGTTGCACCGGCAATCCAGTGAGTCACGGATGGCATGACTTTCGCAAGAAGTCCATTCAAACAGGCAAAAACGTCAAAAAACTGCAGACTCTTGCCGCCC
>JAWVWU010000064.1:0-8779 GCA_033723595.1 Marinobacter sp.
CAGACCATGGTTCTTGCGGGTCTGGACCCAGTCATAAGCCCAGCTCCAGGCCCGTAACTTCATCACATACGGATAATCGACATTGGCCATCATGGCTTTGACCATGTCGGTACAAAGGCCTGAGATATCGTCGCGATTGTGAGCGAAGCCCTTGCCGTTGGTGGGAAAGTTATAGGGTGGATAATTCTCGGTGTAGATATGCAGGCGGTCCGCACCCTGTGCGGTCAGGGACAGGGTCCCCATGGCCAGAAGCGCGAGTGGCATGATCAGACGAACAAACAGACGTGCGAGAGACCCGTCCTTAAACGGGACGATCGGGTTTGGCATGGGCGTTTCTCCAGAGCATCAGACGGCTTGGTGTCGCGATGGCGCTGACTCTTGCCTGTCCGGACCAGCCACACCATCGCCGTTGTACTTTTTTGTCACTCAAAGTGATCTTTTCTGCCACTACGCCCATCATGGCCGATCCGATGCAAAAAAACAGTGACAATTGGTATCCCGTTGAATGAGCCGCTGATTACTCTACCGGAACAGGCCGGGCGGCCTGTTCCGGTAGAGCATGACTACCAGGCTTTGTAGGGCAGGAACTTACCGTTCATGGTAATGACAACACGGTCACCCTTGGGGTCGGATTCCCGTTCAACGCTCATGGTGTAGTCGATGGCGCTCATGATGCCGTCGCCGAACTTTTCATGGATGAGCTCTTTGACGGTGTCGCCGTAGACACCCATCACTTCGTAGAGGCGGTAGATCAGCGGGTCCTGCGGAACAACCTTGTCCCAGGTTTTCAGCGGGCAAACCTGCAGCGCCTCGACGATGGACGTGTCCAGCGACAGCGCCTCGCACAGCACCGTGGCCTTGTCTTCCGGCATACTGTTCATACCCAGGCAAACGGACGTGGTCCAGACCGGCGACATGCCGATCGCGTCTGCCAGCGCCTCCCACGTTATGCCTTTGGTTGCCTTGGCCTCGAGAATTTTCGCGGTCATCAGTTCTTTGGTCATCATGGTTTTGCTCTCCTGGTTGCTTGATTAGCCGGGGGAGGTCTCACCGCGATGGACCACTCGATCCGGCTTTGAAGCATCCGGCGGTGTCGCTGGCGAAACCTGGCTATCCAGGATAAAGCACAGTCTGTGCCGCTTTCGGGGTCAGTCATGCATTGCAGAGGAATCAGACGGCCAGGCTGGTCAGCCCGGCTCTGGCGCCGGGTCTGTCGGGTTGTCATACACTCTTCAGTAACGTAGGGGAATCGGCCCGCACCGGCCCTGTGCGGACGACGGCCGGAAAACGCACCGTTTCGGCGCACACCAGGCGCCACGCTGCCCGATTACAGCACAGCGACGTCGGCTCACGGAGTGTCGGATGGGGCCGCGCCGAGCACTGGCGCGTCAGCGCTGATGGGAGTTCAGCACGCCTTCCAGATCGGATACATCCACCATCGGGTCATCCAGATCCAGCAGGACCTCAGACCGGGCAATGGTCCAGGCCTTTCCGGTGATGTGGCTGTGCA
This sequence comes from Marinobacter sp., assembly GCA_033723595.1. GTDB lineage: Bacteria > Pseudomonadota > Gammaproteobacteria > Pseudomonadales > Oleiphilaceae > Marinobacter. The sequence goes on from JAWVWU010000064.1 coordinate 1,511, forward strand.
TCGCGCTATGCTGCCCGACCCAGGCCTGCCCCAGCACGGTGCCGACGAACGATGAACCGCGGGGCGATACCGTCTCCAGCCACTCACCGTCGTGAATTTCGCCGTTGGCGTACATCAGGGCCATACGGGCGGATGTGCCCGTGCCGGTCGGGCTGCGACAGATGACTCCGGGGTGCACATAGGTGGCTGATCGGGACCGGTAGCCCCCCTGAAGCGACTCCAGCGGCCCCATGAAATGGGCAAACGGCAAGGGTCCCACATGACCCAGCTCCGGATGACTCTGGGTAACCGCGGGCCTGGCCGCCTCAACAAAGGTGTGACCGAATGAGGCAAGCGCGGACATTTCATCCGCCACCAGGCCGAAACCCAGGGCGGTCGCGTCCACCAGGGCATAGTAGGCACCGCTCCAGACCAGGTCGAAGGCGACCGGACCGAAGCCGGGCACCTCGGCCTTGAGGTTGCGCTCTGCGACGAACGCCGGTTCGCTCTTGGTGGTTACCGACTCTACCCAGCCATTTCGATTGTGTGCCGTGACGTGCGCAAGACCCGCCGGCGACTCGAGTACCAGCAACTGTTCGCCCTCCTCCATAGGGACGATGCCGTTCTGCAGAATCGCAGTGGCCGTGCAAATGGTGTTGGAGCCTGAGTAGAGCGGGTAACCCATCGCTTCCATGATGATATAACCGGCCTGGGCCGCCGGGTTGTCAGGTGGCACGATCAGGTCGATCGACATGAACGGATCACCGTAGGGTTCCGACAGCAGCCAGCGCCGGAACCCGTCACCGTGGCGCTGGATATAACGCATCTGCTCCAGCACCGACCCGCCCGGCAAATGCCCGACACCCCGGGTCACGATCCGGCTGACGTCGCCACCGGACTGCATATCCACCAGTTCGATGGATCGCATCCGGTTGCCTTTCTCGGTGGTTCTGACAGGTTCGCTGGTCATCAGAGGCTCCTGTGTCGACGCACGTTGGACCGGCGCTCGCTGCCGGACCGCTGCGATTGATGCGCGTGTTGACGGTAGGCGGCAGCCTGAAAATGCCATCCGGTTCTGCTGTACAGACTAGGTTATTTTGGAGCCAGCGTCAGGGGGCCAGGCGTCACCTGTCCATCTTTTAACGGGCGATCACCCGATAAACCGGCCGCAATCTCGGAATCTGTCGCAGCACCACCTGGATGACCGTCATCAGCGGTACGGCCAGTAATACGCCGACCGGCCCCCAAAGCCAGCCCCAGAAGAAAATCGACACAAAGATGACGACGGGATTGATGGCCATTCGAAACCCGTGAATATAGGGCTCGATGAAAAACCCGACCAGGGACGTCAGCGCCAGGTAGCCCAGCGGCGCAATGCTCATCATCAGCGGGGTATCGAGACTGCTGACCGAGACCATGGCCAGCAGGGCGATGGTGATGATCACCCCCAGGTAGGGTATAAACCGGGCCAGGCCCGCAATCAGCCCCCAAAGGGCCGGCGTCGGGAGGCCGACCGCCCACGCAATGAGACCGGTGATAGCACCCACCAGGCTGTTGCTGATCCCGATCACCGCCAGATAGCGGGCAATCTGCTGTTGGGAGTCACGCACGATGCTGAGCACCGCTCGCCGATGAGGTCGGGGTACCTGCCGCACGAAGTTCTGCACCAACCGGTCACCGCTGACCAGCAGGAAGTAACTGAGCGCCATGGCCAGGGCCAGCCCTGCGAGGCCGTTCTGAACGTTGCTCGCCAACTGGCTGCGCCATGAATCCGACTGCAGGACCACAGTGTTAGTCGGCGGCCGGCCTTTGTTGTCAGACAGCTCCTTGACGGACTCCTCCATTTTTTCCGCTGACCGCGACACCCGGTCAAGCTGCTTCTTGATGGCACTCTCCCCCACCAATACCCGCGAAATACTGCGTGGCGCCTTCTCGGCCCAATCCAGTGCAGGCTGGGCCACGGCCCAGCCAAGACCCGCCAGGGCCAGCAATAAAATAATCATCAGCAACAGGGCCGTCACCATGCGGGGTATGCCAAGCCGGGTTCGCGCCCGGTTAACGAGCGGCGACAGCAGCAGGCTGGTCATGATCGCCAGGATGATCGGCAGGATAATCTGGTTGGCAACGTAGAGCGTGTACAACACACCGAGGCTGAACAAGCCATAGAGTGGCGTCGACAGATCGGCTGACAACCAGGCGTCATCCTTGCCTTTGGGCGTCTGCGGCGATGGGGTTTGATCGGCGGGCTGGTCGGCCATGGTGAACTCCCTTTCAATGAAGTAGCGGCGCTCCGGGTCACCGCTGGCGGGTGAAAGACCCGCAGGAACCTGCCGGGCCACACGGCCGCCACCTCACGTCCGGTGCTGTCGCCTGCAATGGTTCAACGAGCCGTTCAGGGTAACACCGAACCCCTACGCGTCGTCACCCTTCATCACTCCTCATCACCCCGATAAAACCGCTGGATGCTGGAAAAATCCAGCTCCTGGTTGCCCTGGCCGGCGTGGAGTTCGTACAGATTACGCGCCAGCGCACCCATGGGCACGGGCGCGTGGTGCTGGACGGCGTTGTCCAGCGCCAGACCCAGATCCTTGGTCATCAGCTTGACCAGGAAACCGCCCTGATAGTCTCGTGATGCCGGCGCATTTTCCATGACACCAGGCCAGGGATTGTAGACATTCAGGGCCCAGTTTCCGCCGGAACTCTGCTTCATGATTTCCGACAGTACCGCCGGGTCCAGACCGTTTTTCACGCCCAGGGCCAACGCTTCACTGGTGCCGCTCATCAGGATCGCCAGCAACATGTTATTGCAGATCTTGGCCACCTGACCGGCACCGTGGGGACCGGCGTGGAAAATGTTTTTGCCCATGTCCGAGAGGATCGATTCAGCGCGCGCGAAGGTATCTGCCTCACCACCGCAGATGAACGTCAGTGTGCCCGCTTTGGCGCCACCAACACCGCCGGAAACCGGGGCATCGAGGAAGGCAATGCCCTGAGCGGTTGCCGCCGCGGCCACACCCCGGGACGTCTCCGGCGCGATGGTGGAGGAGTCAATCACCAGCGTATCGGCCGGCAGGCTGGCCAGCAAGCCGTGCTCGCCCAGGTAAACCGCCTCCACATGCTCGCCGGCAGGCAGCATGGTGATCACACACTCGGCCTGGTCAGCCGCGGCGTGGGCGGTCTCGGCGGTCTTGGCACCCTCGGAAACCAGTGTCGCCACCGCCTCTTTCGACAGGTCAAACACGGTCACGCTGTGACCGGCCCGCAGCAGGTTCGAGGCCATTGGCCCGCCCATATTGCCAAGCCCGATGAAGGTAATCTTAGCCATGTCTGTTCTCCTTGTTGTTGTGACCTGTTCGTTCAATGACGAAACGGAATGAGCCGGGCGCTAACCCTTCAAACTCCCGGTGGGACCGGCAAAAAAATCATCAATCCAGGCGGGATCGACGGCTTCCAGCGCGGGATAACGCCACCTGGGCTGCTGGTCCTTGTCGATGAGCAGTGCGCGAATGCCCTCGGCAAACTCACCCTTGCGCAGACACTGCACTGACAACCCATACTCACGGTTGAGCACCTCGACCAGACTCGATGTCCGCGACAACTGCAAGTGATGCCAGATGATCGCCATCGAGGTGGGCGATGCGGATGCCAGGGAGGCCGCTGCTTTGCTGAGCCAGCGTGAGTCTCCGCGATAGGCCTGGATGTTTGCCACCAAATCAGCAGTCGAGTCGGCATCGGTCAGGCGCTGAATCGTGTCGAAATGTTCGCGCACCGGGGAGTCCGCCAATGCCTTGAGGCTGCCCTGCTCGGCTTTGCGCAACACCCGGCTGACCGTGGTGTGGGCTGAGGCAACCGTCCAGTCAGTCTCTTGCAGGGCACGCAGCACGCCCGGTTTGTCCTGATGCCGCACAAACCGGTCGCCGAGCCCCACAAACAGCGCATCAGCCGCATTCATGTGGGCGCCGGTCAACCCCAGGAACAGCCCGGTTCGGCCAGGCATCCGGTTAAGAAACCAGCCTGCACCCACGTCCGGATATAGGCCAATGCCGACTTCCGGCATGGCGAGCCGGGAACCTTCGGTGACCACCCGGTGCGAGGCGCCCGCCATCAGGCCCATGCCACCGCCCATCACGATACCGTGCCCCCAGCAGATCACTGGCTTGGGGAACGTGTGAATCTGATAGTCGAGCTCGTACTCGACCCGGAAGAAGCGCTCGCCGTAAGACTCGCCACCCGCCGCACGCGGTTCAGTCATATCGCGGTACAGAGCAATAACATCGCCGCCGGCGCAAAAGGCCTTATCGCCCTCGCCTTCCAGCCAGACCGCCTTGATGCTGTCGTCCGCGGCCCAACGGGCCAGCTGAGGCCCCAGCAGGTCAATCATATCCATGGACAGGGCGTTCAGGGCCCGCGGCATGACCAGGCGGGCGACACCCAGGCGTCCATCCCGCAGCGGCCATTCTTCAAATACAATCGGTTGCTCTGACATAGTTTCCGTTCAGCTCTTGTCCTGTTGAGTCACACCCGGCAGATTCACTATTACCGGTTTTTCCAGACCGGCGGGCGTTTCTCCAGAAACGCGTTGACGCCTTCGCGCTGGTCTTCGGTCGAAAACAGATCCACAAACAGTTCCCGCTCCATGCGCCAGCCGTCGCGCTGGCTGCGGCCCTCGCGGGCACTCATGATCAGGGTCTTGCTGCGGGCAATGGACGAGGGGCTCTGCTTGCAGGCATTGGCCGCCAGCGCCAGCGCCTGGCTGAGCCCGCTGCCGGACTCCACCACTTCTTCCACCAGTCCAATGGCCAGGGCCTTGTCAGCCTTGACCCGCTCACCACAAAGAATCATGCGCTTGGCCCAGCCTTCGCCGACCAGCCAGGGCAGATTCTGGGTACCGCCGGCGCAGGGCAGCAGGCCCACCCCCGGTTCCGGCAACGCCAGTTGGGCGTGAGCCTCGGCGATGCGGATATCACAGGCCATGGCACACTCGAGACCTCCGCCCATGGCGTAGCCGTTAATGGCTGCAATCGACACGCCGCGAAAATGCGTCAACGCATCGAAGGCCCGTCCGAAGGCCTGGGCCATCTCATTGGCGCGGGCACGGTCACCGTCGGCAAAGGTGTTCAGGTCGGCACCGGCGGAGAAGAATTTCTCGCCCTGCCCGGTCACCACCAGCGCATAAATGTCGGCATCGTCATTGAGGTCGGCAATGGTGTCGGCCAGCGCATTCAGGGAATCCCGCGTCCAGGTGTTGGCCGGCGGGTTGCTGATGGTCAGGATCGCGATATGCTCGCGCTTTTCGAGTTGAATCAGGTCACTCATAGTGTGCCTCGCACAGTGTATCGGGCCCGTCCGGGCCTATTGAATCGCTTCGGCCACGCCGGCCTCAAGGACCCGGCGCGCAATAATCAACCGCATGATTTCATTGGTGCCCTCGAGTATCTGGTGAACCCGCAGGTCCCGCAGATATCGCTCGAGCGGATATTCACGGATGTATCCGTAGCCGCCATGCAGCTGGAGCGCTTCGTTGCAGACCTCGAAACAGGCATCGGTGGCAAACCGCTTGGCCATGGCGCAGTGCAACGAGGCCTCGGCATCGCCCTCGTCGAGCCGGAACGCTGCCAGTCGCACCATCTGCCGGGCCGCCACCAGGTTGGTGGCCATGTCCGCCAGCTTGAACTGCAGCGCCTGGAAGCCTGCCAGGGACTGGCCGAACTGGCTGCGCTCATGCATGTAGTCCCGAGCCCTGAGCAGCGCTGCCTGGGCACCACCAAGAGAACAGGTGGCAATGTTGAGGCGCCCGCCATCGAGGCCCTTCATCGCAATCCTGAAGCCATCGCCCTCGTCACCGAGCCGGTTCGCCACCGGCACATAGACGTTGTCGAACGTAATCTGGCGGGTAGGCTGACTGTGCCAGCCCATTTTGTCCTCGTTCTTGCCGTAATGAATGCCACTGCTGTCGGCTGGCAGCACAAACGCGGATACGCCCTTTGCACCGCTGTCCTGCGTGCCGGTCCGTGCCATCACCACCAGCATCTGGGTATCACCGGCGCCGGAAATGAACACCTTGCTACCGGTGATCCGGTAGCCCTCCCCCTCGCGGACGGCTTTTGTCCGCAAGCTGCCGGCGTCAGAGCCGGCACCCGGCTCAGTCAGGCAGTACGAACCCAGCCATTCACCGCTGGCCATGCGCGGGGCGATGGTGGCCCGGACCGATTCGGTGCCAAACATGGCGACCATCCAGGTCGCCATGTTGTGAATGGTGATAAACGCAGCGGTGGATGGGCAGGCACTGGCCAGCTCTTCCACGATCACCGACGTGTCGAGTCGCGACAGCCCCATACCGCCCTGGTCTTCCGGCGTGTATAGGCCGCAGAAACCCATGGCACCCGCGTCCCGGATAACATCCACTGGAAAAACGTGGTCGATGTCCCAGCGTGCCGCCTCCGGCGCCATGGCTTTTTCGGCGAAGCTACGGGCAGCCTGCCGGAACGCCTGCTGATCATCCGTCAGATTGAAATCCATCGGTGTCTCCTTGATCGGATATCAGTCGGCGCCGTTCAGCGCAGCTGGATGGAGAAGTTGGCTTCCGAGCTGGCCTCACTGGAGAACCAGCGCGCGGTGACGGTCTTGGTCTCTGTGTAGAACCGCACCGCCTGCTTGCCATAGGCATGCTGGTCGCCGTAAAACGATCCCTTCCAGCCGGTAAACGAGAAGAACGGCAGCGGCACCGGAATGGGAATGTTGATACCCACCTGGCCCACTTCGATTTCATGCTGGAATCGACGGGCAGCGCCCCCGGAACTGGTGAACAGTGAGGTGCCGTTACCGTAGGGGCTCTGATTGATCAGGCTGATGGCCTCGCCCAGGCTGTCGACCTCCATACAGGCCAGCACCGGTCCGAACACTTCCTCTTTGTAGACATCCATCTCGGTGGTGACACCGGAGAACAGCGTCGGCCCGACCCAGTTGCCATCCGGCAGGCCATCGACCTTGCAGCCCCGGCCGTCCAGCAAAAGCTCGGCGCCCTGACTCACGCCGGTTTCGATCAGATGCTCGATACGGGCCTTGGCCTTGCCGCTGATGATCGGGCCAAAGCTGGCGCTCTTATCGTTCCAGGCGCCAGGACGGGCGTTGGCGAGCGCGTCCTTGACATCGGGAATCCAGGCCTGGGCATCACCCACAAAGACCGCGACCGAAATGGCCATGCAGCGCTGACCGGCCGCACCCACCGATGCCCCCACCAGGGCGTTGATGACCTGCTGTTTGTCGGCGTCAGGCATGATGACCATATGG
>JAWVWU010000065.1:0-8770 GCA_033723595.1 Marinobacter sp.
ACTTCGCGGATACCGAGGCTGGCGAAATGTCGTCCTTTCCCGACCAGCGCTAGCGCCGCATCCATCAATTTTACCCGGGTCTCGCCCGGTCTGCGCCGGCGTTTGTCGGTCATATCAGGTACCTGCTGTCAGCGTTTGATGACCCGGCGGTGGGCAGAACAGGGCGCACCGGCGGTTAACCGGTCTGGCTGCCAGGCCATACCGCTCGTCATACGGTCGTTTTCAAGTGTACACAGTTTCCGTTATGGCCGGAAATCGAGGCTGTCATTTCAGGCCACAGTTATCAGCAGTCAGCACAAAACTTCCCGCCTGAACCCGATTTCACTCAATTTTTTATATATAAACCAGAGGTTTGAAATCAAACTCAGGTGTCGCCCGGTTTCGATTGACAGACCCTCTGACGCGTGTGTACAGTCGTACACAGTTTGTGAACATCTGTACACAGGAAGGATTTTTTCATGCGGTCATTGATAGCACACACATCTGCAATGCACTGGCTCGGCAAGCAGCTTTTCAACCGTGACGACCCGGCCGCATTTTTTGACCCGCTGCTGGAGCGCCTGAACCCGCTGTGGGTGCGACAGTACATTCCCGCCCGCGTGGAGGCCGTGATCACCGAGACGGCCGACACTCGCACCTTCGTCCTTCGGCCGGCGACACGCTGGCGGGGGTTCGAGGCGGGACAGCATGTGACGATCGGGGTGGATGTGGCAGGCGTTCGGCGTCACCGCACCTTCAGCCTGTCGAGTACACCGGCACACTGGCAGCGGACCGGAATCGTCACGCTGACCGTCAAGCGCCATCCCGGTGGTCTGGTAACCAACTGGATGCATGACAGCCTGACCGTGGGCGACACCCTCAGCCTGGGCAGTGCCTTTGGCGATTTCATGCTGCCGTCGGCTGATGAACCGGCGCTGTATATTGCCGGGGGCAGCGGCATCACGCCGATTCTCAGCCACCTGGAAACCCTCGCTGATCGTCGGCATGCGGAGCCGGTTTCACTGCTGTACTTTGTTCGTAGCCAGGCCGATATCATCGCAGCCGAGCGTCTCTACACCCTCCGACAGCGTTGGCCTGCCTTCACTCTGACGATTGTGGCCGGCGATGGACCAGCCCCCGCTCACCTCGACGACAGTCACCTGTCCGGCATCGCCGGGTTGTCAACGCGGCGCTGCTATCTGTGCGGGCCTGGCGGATTGATGACGCAGGCGCAAACGCTGCTCAAAGGCCAGGGCGTAGACGACAGCCGTATTGAGTGCACCTTCTTTGCTCCACAGCAAACGGTCGCCGTGGACAGCCAGGGCGGTCAGGTCCACTTCAGCACCAGCGACGTCCGGATTCACTCTACCGACAACACCGCTTTGCTGGATCTGGCAGAGTCCGCCCAGCTGTCGCCGCGCCATGGCTGCCGGATGGGTATCTGTCACCAATGCAGCTGTCGCAAGACCCGGGGCACCGTGATCAACCGGTTAACCGGACAGGTCTCCGGCCCGGGTGAAGAAACCATTCAACTGTGTATTTCTGTGCCCCGGGGCGACGTCGACATCGCGCTCTGACCGACGCCGGCGGACGCTACCCGAAGACAGCAACAACGATGCCCGGAGGCAACACCCGGCATCAGGGAGAATCACCATGAAGCACTTGACCACAGAACAACTGCAAGGCCTGGAACAGGACCTGGACACGATCCGTAACGATGTGCTCGCCGATCTTGGCGAACGTGATGCCCGCTACATTCGACGGGTGGTGCGGTTGCACCGGACCCTGGAAATCGGTGGCCGGGTCATGATGCCCTTCGGTTTCATACCGCCGGTGTTTGTGGCTGCGGTTGCATCACTGGGCCTGTCCAAGATCATCGAGAACATGGAGATTGGCCACAACGTCATGCACGGTCAGTACGACTGGATGAATGACCCGGCCCTGAACTCCCAGACCTATGAATGGGACACGGTGTGCACAAGCGACTCCTGGCGCCAGACCCACAATTACGAGCATCACACCTATACCAATGTAATCGGCAAGGACCGGGACTATGGTTACGCTTTGCTCCGGCTCAGTGATGACACGCCCTGGAAACCAGCGCACAGCCTGCAGTTTATCAACTACATTCTGCTGAGCGTGTTCTTCCAGTGGGGGGTCGGCCTGCACGAGCTCGAGTCCGAGCGTCTGCGCCGGGGCGAAATCACCCTGGCCGACAAGCGCCAGTTCCTGCAGGCATTTGTCCGCAAAGGTGGGCGTCAGGCATTCAAGGATTACCTGTTCTTTCCACTGGTTACCCTGCCAGTGGCACCCATCGTGCTCGCCGGCAACATCAGCGCCAACCTGATTCGTAACCTGTGGTCGTCTACCGTGATTTTCTGTGGGCACTTCACCCAGGACGCCGAAACCTTTCACGAACAGGACTGTGAAAACGAAACCCGGGGGCAGTGGTACCTGCGTCAGCTTACCGGCTCCAGCAACTTCACCGGCCACCGCTGGGTGCACCTGCTCAGCGGACATCTGAGCTACCAGATCGAGCACCATGTATTCCCGGACCTGCCCGCCCATCGTTATCGGGAGATTGCGCCCAGGGTGCAGGCGGTGTGCGAACGATACGGGCTGCATTACAACACCGGCAGTTTTGGTCGGCAGTACAGCACGGTACTCAAGCGCATCGCCAGCTTCTCGCTGCCGGACACGCTGCGCCAGCGATTCGGTGCCCGGGCGGCCTGATCCTGCGATCCGGCATCCATCGTCGTTGACCCAGCCGCCTCTCTGCGTCGTACTGTCGAGCAACACTCGATAACCGACACCGATGCAGAGAGGCCCATGCGTAATCTGATTCTCATACTCGGCGATCAACTCAGCGCTGACATCAGCGCACTGGATGACGCCGACCCGGCGCAGGATCAGATCGTCATGGCGGAAGTCCACGACGAGGCGTCCTACACCCGTCACCATAAGAAGAAGCTGGTGCTGCTGTTCAGCGCCATGCGCCATTTCGCCGGGCAACTGCGTGATCAGGGCTGGACCGTACACTACCAGCGCTATCACCCCGACCATCCAGAACGTGATCTCGAGGGCGTGGTCCGTCGGGTGACCAAAGAGCTCCACCCGGACCGGCTCATTACCACCGAGTGCGGCGAATGGCGCCTGGACGAACAGATCCGACGCTGGTCCCAAACCCTTGATCTGGCGGTGGAGATACGCGTCGATAACCGCTTTATCGCCAGCAAGGAGGAGTTTGCCGACTGGGCGGAAGGACGAAAACAGCTGCGCATGGAGTTTTTCTATCGGGACATGCGCCGAAAAACCGGCCTGTTAATGAATACCGACGGCCAGCCCGAGGGCGGTCAGTGGAACCTCGATCAGCAGAACCGTCGTAAATGGACCGGTAAGCCGCCCGCACCGTCTCCGTTCAGAATTGAGCCAGACACCATCACCAAAGAGGTCATTGAGTTAGTAAACACTCACTTTTCTGATCATTACGGCACCACCGACGACTTCCATTTCGCGGTGACTGCGGACGACGCCGATCAGGCCCTGGCCCATTTTCTCGACTTTGCCCTACCCTGTTTTGGCGACTACCAGGACGCCCTGTCGGACACCGAGGACTGGCTGTTCCACTCGATTCTGTCGCCCTACCTCAACTGCGGTCTGCTGGATCCCTTGACGGTGTGTGAAGCCGTGGCCCAGCGCTATTACGCCAACCAGGCGCCGCTGAATGCCGCCGAAGGCTTCATCCGCCAGATTATTGGCTGGCGGGAATTCGTGCGTGGCATCTATTGGCTCAACATGCCGGACTACGCCGATGAGAACCGGCTCGGCAACACTCGGCCTCTGCCCTGGTTTTACTGGAGTGGTGAGACCCGTATGCGGTGCATGGCGAAAACCCTCGACGCCACCCACCGCAATGGCTATGCCCATCACATTCAGCGCCTGATGGTCACCGGCAATTTTGCGCTGTTGGCCGGCGTGCTGCCCCGGGAAATCTGTGACTGGTATCTGGCTGTCTACGTTGACGCCTACGACTGGGTGGAACTGCCGAACACGCTGGGCATGGTCATGCACGCGGATGGCGGCTACCTGGGCTCCAAGCCCTACGCCGCCAGTGGCAAATACATCCAACGGATGTCCGACTATTGTGGCGAGTGCCCCTACAATGTGAGCCACGCGACCGAAGACGACGCGTGTCCGTTCAATGCCCTGTACTGGCATTTTATTGACCGGCACCGCACGCAGTTTGCCGGCAACCCGCGCATGGGTATGATGTACCGCAACTGGGACAAACAGGCGCCGGACCGGCGTAAGGCACTGATCGCCCGTGCGGACTGGCTGCTGGATAACCTGGATAAGCTCTGAGGTCCGCTGCGGCATGGAAGACCATCCGGACGTATTCGCACAAACCATGACTCTGCTATTCTTGTGCTGAGCCATGTCTTCGAACAATAAATGAGCCGGTGTCAGGAAAACGATGCGCAAGTCAGGGATTCGACTTTTACTGGGTGTGTTGCTGAGCCAACCCGCTTTTGCTGAGACGCTCGATCTCTATACCTTCGAGGCTCCCCCCTACCAGGTCATGCAAACCGAAGCCGGCCACCCGATCGGGGTAACCGGTACCACGGTGAGCGCACTGCAGTGCATATTCAGACAGATCGGCTGGCAGAACAACATCCGCGCGGTACCGGAAAACCGCGCCATTCAAGCGCTCCAGAGCAACCAGGTGGATGGTATTTTTGCAGTGGGTGAGTCGCCACAGTTCAACGCCTATGCCGCCGCCACCGCTCCGATCGCCCTGGAGAAATGGTACTTTTTTGCCCGCCAACCGATCGCCGATTTTCACCAGGCTCGACTGAGCGCCATTGCCGGCAGCAACCAGGCCCGGTGGCTGCGCGGGCATAACTACCCGGTACTGATTGAGGCGACCTCGACCGAACAGATGCTGGCGTTGCTGGACCGCAAACGGGTGGATGCCATCGTGGCCGACGCCCATGTGATGGCCACGTTTCTGCATCAGCGTGGCGCCCACCCCGTCGACCCGATCGCTCAGTTCCACGCGACCTTTATCCGCTTTGCCCCCCTGCGCCTGTACCTGAACCAACGTTTCACCGCCCGCCACCCCGGGTTCCTGGAGCAGTTCAATCACCACCTGGCCGGCTGCGTGTCGACCGATTTCGAACTTCGCCCGTCAGAGCGCCTGGAACTGGAAACACTGGCACGCGCACTGCTTTCGAGCCTTCGCTCAACGATTGACGTCAGCGCCAATATTCTCGGAAGTAACCGGCGCTCAACGCTGGCCGAGATCCTCAACCTCGACAGTCAATGGCAGGCCCTGGCCCCTTATGCCCCCTCGCCGTTGGCCAGCACACTGCTGGCATTACCCGCCTCGCGGCAACTGTCAAAGTGGCAGGCCGGCAGCCATGGGCTGGTGTCCGAGGCCTTCCTGATGGATGACCTTGGTGCCATCAGTGCTCTGAGCCAGTTGACCTCCGACTACTGGCAGGGGGACGAAGCGAAGTTCCAGGATCTGTTGAATCAGCCACCTGGCAGTCTTGTGGTGTCACCCATGTATTTCGACGATTCGTCGAAACGATTCCAGGTCACTGTGTCCCAGGCCGTGACGTCAAAGCAGACCGGGCGGTTTATTGGTGCGATTGCCATCGGGCTCGACGTGGAAAGCGCCCTGCAGGCACTGGACGGTGAGCCCTCGTCCTCCGCACCACGGCTACACTGATCCTCGCCGCGCGGGCCAGCCCTAGGGCGGGCCCACCTCGCACGCCAGCACCAGGGCCCAGAACTCCGAGAAGTCATTGACCACCACATCCGGCTTGTCCGGGTGACGACGTGTGCCGGGAAAAATCTTGTGCAGCCACGGCAGGTCCCACTGGGCACCGTTGAAAAACACCGCCGTCATACCCGCGCGCTTGGCCGCGATGATGTCGGTGGTGCTGTCACCGACGTACCAGACGCTGGGATCGGCCGGGTAGCCAAGGTTTTCAGCCGCGAGCAATAACTGATCCGGATGCGGCTTGCGCAGCGGCGTATCGTCGCCACAGACATTCGTGTCGAACAGGTGGGTCCAGCCGGTGCCCTCGACGGCGGCCAGTTCGTGCTCGAAGAACTCCCGGTCACGATTGGTGATCACGCCCACCCGGATTTCCAGCTTCCGCAGCCCTTCAAGCACCGCCCGCACCCTCGGTTCAAACGCAGCCACATTGCCGTAATGCTTTCGATAATGCTGGTTGAACACCTTGTGAGCGACCTGCTTGGCGTCTTCGTCATCGCCGAACAGCACCTCGAAGATATCGGTCCGCGAGATTTTCCGGTCCGCCTTGACCTTCGGGTGCAACTTGGCAAATTCCCGCACGTACGCCACCAGACGGGCATCTTCCGGAGTTTTACTGTCCTCCGGGGTGACCATACGGTCCATCAGTTTGAGCGCGTGAAAGTCCGGCAGCATGTCGTCGACGGCGTGATACATTGCATCGAGCGTATCCACCAGGGTCGCGTGCCAGTCGAACAGGATCACCGCCGGCCGGATCAGTCGGGCAACCGCCGGGTGCCAGTCTGCCTCCACCCTCGGCGCCGGGGGTTCGGGCGGCGCAAAGGCGGGCGGTCTGACCGTCCCCACCGGTACCCGGAACAGGCCTGGGTCCTGCTGCTGCAGTCGCGCCAGGCCGTCCATCAGGTCCTCGAAGCTGTCGAGCACGGCATCGGGCCGGTCCCGATGGCTGAACCAGCTTTCGATGCGCTCCGCCTCCCAGCACGCACCGTTGTAGAACACCGGGGTGACGCCGGCATTATTGGCGGTGACCATGTCGACATAACTGTCGCCCACGTACCAGACAGTCGGGCCGGCCGCCAGTCCGAGGTTTTCAGCGGCTTTGAGAATCACTTCGGGGTCGGGTTTGTAATGGGTCACATCGTCGGCGCAGACCGTGGTATCGAACAACGCCTGCCATCGGCCGTTTTCCAGAGTTTTCAGTTCGGTATCAAGGAACTCGCGGTTCCGGTTGGTGGCGACCGCCAGCTTGATACCCAGTTTCCTGCAAGCCACCAGATAGTCGTAGACCCCGTCCTGGAACGGCTTCACCTGACCAAAGTACTTCCGATAGCACTGGTTGTAGGCGTGGTGGGCGATCAGCTTGGCGTCCCGGTCGTCCCCGAAAATGGCGTTGAAGATCTCGGTCCGGGAAACCCGGCGCTCAGCCAGAATGCGCGGGTGCAGGCGACGGAAGATGCGAATATAGCGAACCAGCCGCGCGTCCTGGGGCGTCTTGCAACGGGCCTCGGGCAAAAGCCGGTCAACCAGCCCCAGCTCTTCCAGCTGCGGCAGCATCTCCTCCATGGCGCTGAACATGGCGTCGGCGGTGTCGACCAGCGTACCGTGCCAATCGAATAACAGCGCCGCTGGCGGGCTGATGGAATCGGAAAATCGTGCCATTGGACAATCTCTCCGGACTCTATGAACGTATGCCGTCAGTGTGCTCGAGCGCGCGTATCGCCCACCCAGTAAACCCTATTTCTGGCCTATGCACAAAAAGCCGAATCTGCCCGTGAAAACCTGCCCTGTCTGCCTCCGTCCGTTCGCCTGGCGTAAAAAATGGGCGCGCGACTGGGAGCAGGTGCGCTATTGCAGCGAGCGCTGTCGGCGCCAGCCGAGACCAGCACCATGACGACCGTTGTCTGGTTCAAACGCGACCTGCGCACCCTGGACCACCCGCCCCTGCTGGCAGCATGCCAGTCCGGCGAGCCGGTGATCGCCCTGTATGTGGTTGAGCCCGCCTACTGGCAACTGGACGACACCAGCGACAGGCACTGGGCCTTTGTGGCCGACAGCCTGCGTGACCTTGATCACCAGCTACGCCGGCTGGGCGGCTGGCTGCACGTCTGTCGCGGCGATGTCGTCGAGGTGCTGGCCGCTCTGCACCGGACAACCGGCTTTAACCGGCTGTTCTGCCACCAGGAAACCGGCGGCGACTGGACCTACAATCGGGACCGTGCGGTCGCCGGATGGTGCCAGGACCAGCAGGTGGAGTTCCGGGAATGGCGCCAGTTTGGCGTGGTGCGCCGGTTGCGCGACCGGGACTTGTGGGATCGGGCCTGGTCCGAGCTGATGACCGAAACGCCGGCCCCGCCTCCCGCACACATGCCGGTACCGGATGGGTTCCGCCGCCAGGCACTCGATCTGTCAGCGCCGGCCATACACCACAGCCTGACGTGCCCCGATCGCCAACAGGGCGGCAGTGCACGGGCGGAGAAGCTGTTGGCGTCTTTCCTCGAGCGTCGCTGCGTGGGTTACCAGTACAATATTTCCAGTCCGTTGACCGCCCCCCGGGCCTGCTCTCGCCTCAGCCCCCACCTGGCCTATGGCACCGTCAGCCTGCGCCGGGTCTATCAGCAGTCGCGCGCCGTCGGCCAGCACGCCAACAGCCTGCCGCGTAAGAAGCGCAGTCTGACCAGTTTTCGCTCCCGTCTGCACTGGCACTGTCATTTCATCCAGAAACTGGAAGACGAACCCGAGTTGGAGTTCCGGGCCATGCATAGGGAGCTGGAAGCACTCAAGCAGGCACCCAATGACCGCGAGCGGCTGGACCGCTGGCGCGAAGGAGAGACTGGCTGGCCCCTGGTGGACGCCTGTATGCGTTCACTGCGACAGACCGGCTGGATCAATTTCCGGATGCGCGCCATGCTGATGGCCACCGCCAGTTACCAGCTCTGGCTGCACTGGAGAGAGCCGGCTCTGCACCTGGCCCGATTGTTCACCGACTTTGAACCCGGCATTCACTAC
>JAWVWU010000066.1:0-8762 GCA_033723595.1 Marinobacter sp.
GGCTTATTTACCCCCCTTGCACACCGCAGATGTCTTTTCCGTAATGTCAGCCGGCTGTGCGATCCCTATACTGGGTCTGTCGACACGCGGCCCGTTTCCTTGACGCCGGATATCATCCCGGGCCTGCCTTGCGACGCCGACAACGCTTACACAGACGCCCAGGACGCTGCCCAAGCCCTGAAACGCTTCTTGATCGTCAGCACCCTCAGAATTGCCTGTCGTTAAAGCCTGCTGACTGTTGTTCGTTTTCGTCGCATCGACCACAACCCGACACCTTGATCCGTTCGGAGGGACGTCATGAGCAACGAAGACGATGTAGTCAAAGGTAAGGGCCCCGCCGGCGGCTGGGGCTCACTCAAAGGCATTGCCAGTGTCTCGGTGGAGTCTTCCGCCTCACCCAGCGCCATGGATACGCTGCGGCGAATGAACAAACCCGGCGGCTTCATGTGCAATTCCTGCGCCTGGCCCAAACCCAAGAACTACAGTGCGTTCGAGTTCTGTGAGAACGGCGCCAAATCGGTGATGTGGGAACTGACCCGTGACCGCTGTACGCCCGCGTTCTGGGACGATCACACGGTTCATGGGCTGCGCGGCTGGAGCGATCACGAGCTTGAATCCACCGGCAGACTGACCCATCCGCTGCGCTATAACCCGGACACTGATCGCTACGAAGAAGTCGACTGGCCGACCGCGTTCGAAGGTATCGCCCTCGAACTCAGACAGCTGTCGCCCGAACAGGCGGTGTTCTACGCCTCCGGTCATGCGGGGCTGGAAGCCTCCTACCTCTACGCCCTGATGGCCAGGCTCTACGGCAATAATAACCTTCCGCAAAGCTCGAACATGTGCCATGAAACCACCTCGGTGGGCCTGAAAAAGGTGATCGGTTCGCCCGTGGGCACCATTGTCTGGGACGACCTGGAACAGGCGGATGCGTTTTTCTTCTTTGGCCAGAACCCCGGGACCAACAGCCCGCGCTTTCTCCACCCGCTCAAGGATGCCAAAAAGCGCGGCGCCAGCATTGTCACGTTCAATCCGATTATCGAGCAGGGCCTGGTTGCTTTTGTCGACCCTCAGAGCGCGATCGACATGACCACCGGCCGCCAGACCAGGATTTCCGATCAGTATCATCAGCTCAGCTCCGGCGGCGATGTTGCCGCCATCATGGGCATCTGCAAGCATGTTATCGAGGCTGACAAACAGGCACAAAGTCGGGGTGAGAAACGCATCCTCGATGTTGAATTCATCGATCAGCATACCCGCGGCTTCGACCGGTTCCTGGACACCATCGAAAGCGCCAATTGGGCCGACATCGAATCCGGCAGCGGCCTGACGCGAGACGCCCTCAAGGAAGCCGCGGACGTCTACATCAACGCTGAGCGAGTCATCGGTGTCTACGGCATGGGGCTGACCCAGCATACCCATGGCTCGGTCAACGTCGGCATGCTGGTGAACCTGCTGATGCTTCGCGGCAACATTGGCCGGCCCGGTGCCGGTGTCTGCCCGGTGCGCGGTCATTCCAATGTGCAGGGGCAGCGCACCGTGGGCATTGCGGAAAAAGCCGACCTGGTGCCGATGGACAAGCTCCGGTCGCTGTTTGATTTCGATCCGCCAACCGAAGACGGGGTCAATATTGTCGAGATGGTCGAGGGCCTGATCGACGGCAGCGTCAAGGCAAGCGTCAGCCTCGGCGGCAACCTCCTGCGTGCGGTCCCGGATCAGGAGCGGATGGAAGAGCACTGGGCCCGCCAGAACCTCACGGTCATGATTTCCACCAAACTGAACCGTAGCCACCTGTATCCCGGCAAGGCGGCGTACATACTGCCGTGCCTGGGCCGGGCCGAGGTCGATCAGCAGGCCAGCGGGCCTCAGGCCGTGTCCACCGAGGACAGCTTTTCGATGATCAGCGGCTCCACCGGCCATCGGGAGCCAGCATCGGAGCACCTGAAGAGCGAACTGGCCATCGTGGCGGGTATCGCAAAAGCCCTGCTGCCCGCCAACCCGAAGGTGACATGGGATGACTGGACCGCGGATTATTCGCTGGTACGGGATCTCATTGAACAGACCTACCCGGATGATTTCGGTGACTTCAACAAACGCATGTTCCAGCCCGGAGGATTCTACCGGGGCATCGCCGCCCATAAACGGATCTGGAAAACACCCGAGAAGAAGGCGCTGTTCACCGCACCGGAGAAGCTGACATCACTGGGCTTCGATGCCAGTAAACCGGGCCGCTACAGCCTGCTCACCATGCGCTCGAACGATCAGTTCAACACCACGGTCTATGGCTATTCCGACCGCTTCCACGGCATCGAGGGAACCCGGGACGTGCTGCTGATGAACCCGGAAGACATCAAACACGCCGGTTTGCACAAGGGTGACACCGTTGAGCTGGTCACCGACCTCGACGATGGCGTGGACCGGCGCTTGGGCGGACTGGTGGTGACGCCGTACCAGATTCCCGTTGGGACCGTCGCGTCCTATTACCCGGAATGCAACGTTCTGGTTCCGGTGTACCACCATGACCGGCTGTCCAAAACGCCCGGCTCCAAGTCGGTTCCGGTGCGGATTGAACGACAGGCAGCCTGACCGGCTAACGGATCGGCTGACAGCCGCGAACGGCCAGGGCAATATTGGCGCTGGCCTTCACCTGTTCGAAATATTTGCTCGCGGTATTGGCGCCCATATCGGCGTAGGTGCCGGCCTGCGGGCTGATCAGGCGGCTCAGCTGTGCCCAGGCTGACGCCGATTGACGATCCTGCGCGTAGGCATCGAATGCCTGGTAGATCTTGTTGCAGGTAACGCCCTCGCCATCGCTGGCAGCTGAGGACACGTAGTTGGAGGTCTGGCAGCCAGACAACAGTGCGGTAGCCGAGACAGCAAACAGGAACGAACGTTTCACGGGTCAGGATCTCCGGCGTTTGGGTGGGTCAGGTCGACAACACACCATACTACCAGTCGCCGCTTCGCGCACGACTGGTAGTATGGTTGTTACATAACGAATCCCGCCGGCGCAATCAAACGCCGGCGGGGCTGCCCCGGACTGACCGGCGCGCCGAATCCGGTTAGCGGTACGCCTCCCAGTGATCGTCACCAAAGGCCATCAGGCTGTCTTTGCCACTTTCGATATCACGCAGCAGCCAGTCGGTCTCGGGCATCAGCTTTTCGAAGAAATAGCGGGCGGACACCTGCTTGCTCTCCAACAGCGCGGTGTTGCCCTCTCCGGCCCCCAACTGTCGGGTCGCAACGTCTGCCATCCTGGACCACAGGTAGGCAATCACGGTCAGCGCCATCAGACGCAGATACGGCGAGGCCGCGGCACCGGCCTGTTCGGCGTCGCCCGGCGCGTTATTACCCAGCCAGACGGTGGCCTGCTCCAGACTCTTGACCGCGCGCTTGAGCTCCTCATGGTATGGCGCCGTCGGGTTCGCTTTCAGGTAACCGGTCAGCTCGGTGAAGAGCGCGCGTACCAGCTGGCCACCCTTGAGTGATAGCTTACGGCCGACCAGGTCCATGGCCTGAATGCCGTTGGTGCCTTCATAGATACGGGCGATCCGGCCGTCCCTGACCAGTTGTTCCAGCGGCCAGTCCTGGGTGAAGCCGGAGCCGCCCAGTACCTGCTGCCCCCAGTTGGCGTTGTTGTAGCCTTCGTCCGTCAGGAAGGCTTTGACCACCGGCGTCAGCAGTTGAACCAGGTCATCGGCCTGCTCCCGCACGGCCTCGTCCGGGTGTGCGATCGACAGGTCGAGCTGATGGCCGGTAAACAGGGCCATGGCCCGCATGCCCTCGTTGAGCACCTTCTGACGCATCAACATGCGCCGCACATCAGGATGAACGATGATCGGATCAGCCGGGCCGTCGGCGTTTTTGGGGCCGCTCAGTGAACGGCTCTGTAAACGCTCCTTGGCAAACGCCAGACTCTCCTGGTACGCCATTTCAGCGAGCCCCAGGCCTTGCATGCCGACCATCAGGCGAGCTTCATTCATCATGGTGAACATCGCGCGCATGCCCTGGTTGGGCTCACCGACCAGCCAGCCTTTCGCGCCTTCAAAATTCATCACGCAGGTGGCGGACCCCTTGATCCCCATCTTGTGCTCCAGGCCACCGCAGAAGGCCGGATTACGCTCTCCGGACTCCGGCAGGAACTTGGGCACGACGAACAGCGAGATGCCCTTGGAGGTGTCCGGCGCACCGGGCAGCTTGGCCAGCACCAGATGGATAATGTTGTCCACCAGGTCGTGCTCTCCGCCCGTAATCCAGATTTTGGTGCCCTCAATACTGTAACTGCCATCGTCGTTCGGATTCGCCCGGGTCCGGATCATCCCCAGGTCGGTCCCGCACTGGGGTTCGGTCAGGCACATGGTGCCGGTCCACTCCCCCGAGATCAGTTTCGCCAGATAGGTCTGCTTGAGTTCGTCAGAGCCGTGGGCGTGAAGTGCGCTGATGGCACCGTGGGTCAGCCCCGGGTACATGCCCAGCGACAGATTGGTGGAGCAGACCATTTCATCCACCACAAACTTCATTGTGTGGGGCAGCCCCTGGCCGCCAAACTCGATCGGGGCGTCCAGCGCGGTCCAGCCGCCCTCGACAAATTTGTCGTAGGCCGCCTTGAAACCCTCCGGGGTCTTGACGGATTTGGTCTCCGGGTCGTACTGGCAACCCTGACGGTCACCCACCTGGTTGGTCGGCTGGAAGACCTCGGCAGCGAACTTGCCGGCCTCGTCAATGATGGCGGAGATCAGATCCGGCGTCGCATCGGCGTACTTTTCCAATTCGTGGAGCTTATCGGCTCCCAACACATCAAACAGCAGAAAGCGAAGATCATTCGCAGGCGCTTGATACTGCATGAGGACTCTCCTGGTTGTGGGGCGGCGATGCCCGTGAGCTCTGGATTGTGTTGATCTGTTGCCAACCTTGAATCCCTCATTCATACGACCGTTTGAATCCGATGGTTCTCATCCCGGCCACGGGTTTTGAAAAAATTTTTGTCCGGTCTGGCGTGTAGACTTTGGCTCGGGTTATTGTGAGTCGATCAGCCCTGCCCGGGCTTCGGTACCAAACGCACAGGCAGGCCGGTGCATTCCGGCTGTCCAGGCCGCCAGCGGCGCTGTGTTAACGGCTTAACGGCGTCGAGACAATCTGTTTCAGGGAGTTATTGATGAGCCTTTCCCCTTTCCACCTGGCCATTCCTGTCTACGATCTGGCCGCAGCCCGGCAGTTTTACCGTGACGTGTTTGGTCTTGATGAAGGCCGGTCCAGCGCCCAGTGGGTGGACTTCAACTTCTTTGGTCATCAACTGGTGATCCACGAGCATCCGCAGACGGCCTCACAGGCCAGCGCCCACCGCAATGCCGTGGACGGACACGACGTTCCCGTGCCCCATTTCGGCGTGGTGCTGGGCTGGGATCAATGGCAGGCGCTCGCCGATCGGCTCAAGGCCCTGGGAACCGAGTTTGTGATCGAGCCGTATGTGCGCTTCCAGGGCCAGGTGGGCGAGCAGGCCACCATGTTTCTTTTCGACCCCTGCGGCAATGCCCTGGAATTCAAGGCGTTCAAAGACATGGGCCAACTGTTCGCCCGGGACTGAAAACGGTGCAGACCGCAATGGGCCTGCGTCTCGACGGACTTAAGTAAGGCTTAAGGAACCCATGGTAGCGTTGCAGAGTCCGTAATCCACATTGCGTGGTCGGAACGGACAGGTCGGTCCGCTGACGACGTTCGAGGCGGGCCAAACATATCGGCAAAGGAATTACGCGATGAATGCAGGATCTTTGTCATCCGCCGTGTCGCAGCAGTATCTCCAACTGGCGACCAGCCCTGCGCGACAGCAGGTGCAGGCCCCGGCTTCAAACAACGCCGTGGTGGCGCCTCAGCAAGCCGAGGAAACCAGTGAGCCCAGAGCCGTGCAGGCAACCGAAGGGGAAACCGGCGGCCGGATCAACACCTACGCCTGACTGCCCCGCACATCAAAAAACCCTCTGAGCGAGGGTTTTTTGATGGCGGTTATCTGGTCGGTCGGACCGTACCCCGACAGCACGGTCCGGGCTGATACCTGGACGGATCAGGCCGCGTCGGCCGTCAACGCCTCGGCAGGACCGAAGAACTCGTAGTGCAGGTCGTCGTCGGCTACGCCACGTGCTGCCAGAAGATGACAGACGTGACGCAGCATCGGTGTCGGGCCGCACACATACCAGTCCGCATCGGTCTCCCCCACCAGCTCATCGAGTAATGCATTATCCACCACGCCCACGCTGTGACAGCGGCCATCCGCGAGATCCTGAGCGTCCGGATCGCTGAAGCGCACGTGCAGCTGCAGGTTGTCATGATCCAGCGCCAGCCCGGCCAGCTCCTTTGCAAACGGCTGTACACGACTGTTCAGGGCGCCCTGGATAAAAATCACCGGGCGGTCTGCCCCACCAGTCAGTGACGCCTTCAGCATGGACAGTAACGGCGTAATCCCGACGCCACCGGCAATGAGGACCAGCGGCCGACGCTCACTGGCCGGCCGGGCGAGAGTGAACTCGCCGCTCGGTGGCGCGACTTCCAGCACATCCCCCACCCGCAGCTGATCGTGCAGGAAACTGGAGACGACGCCGTCGGGTGTGCTCGCATCGATACCGGTTTCCCGCTTGACGCTGATCCTTAACCAGGGCTCGCCGGGCGCGTTGGAGAGACTGTAGTTACGCATGGTGGTGGTGCCATCCGGCAGCGTTATCCGCACGGTAATGTACTGCCCGGGTTGATGCGGGGCCAGGGTTTCACCGTCTTTCGGGCACAGATAGAACGATTCGATGGTGTCACTGGCCCGTTCGCGCTTCTCCACAAGGAACGGCTTGAAGCCCTGCCAGCCAAACGTCGTTTCCTGTTCCCGGAACAACGCCGCTTCCCGCTGGATAAAGATGTCTGCCAGCGCGCCATAGGCCTCCGCCCAGGCGTCGATGATCTCGTCGGTGGCGGCTTCGCCCAGCACCTCACGAATCGACGCCAACAGATTCTCGCCGACAATCGGATAGTGTTCCGGCCGGATGCCGAGCGACACATGTTTCTGCGCGATCAACTCCACCGCGCTACCCAGAACCGATGGATTATCAACATGCTGGGCGTAGGCACAGACTGCGCCGGCGAGGGCGCGCTGCTGTGCGCCTGACTGCTGGTGCGCCGGGTTGAAATAGGCCAGCACTTCGGGGTTTTCATGGAACATCCGGGCGTAAAAGTGTCGGGTCAGATCCTCACCGTGCGCCCGCAGGACAGGCACGGTCTGTTTGATGACGGCGATGGTTTCGGGCTTGAGCACGGGCAACTCCTTAAATGGTATTTTACATGCGCATTTGAACAAGCATATTATTTACCAAATTAGAAAAGGTCAAGACCCATGCAACTTACTGCACACACCGACTACGCTCTCAGACTGCTGATTTATATGGCGGTGAAGCAGGACAACGAGCCGGCCACCGTTCAGGACGTCGCCCAGCGCTACGGCATCTCCAGTCACCACGTAGCCAAGGTTGCCCGTACCCTGGTCCAGCAGGGCTACCTGATCAGCCATCGGGGACGCGGAGGCGGCCTGGCACTTACCCGCTCGCCCAGCGATATCAATATTGGTGAGGTGGTGCGTGGCACCGAAAACCTGCGTCTGCTGGAGTGCTTCGGACCGGACTCCAGCTGTCCCATCGACCCGGCCTGCACCCTGAAAGGAGTCCTCGGCCAGGGTCTGCAGGCATTCCTGGATGTCCTGGATCAATACCAGCTGTCCGATCTGGTCGGCAACCGGCAGGAACTGCGGGGTTTGCTGGCCCGTGGCTGAACCCGCACGCCAGCCCCGACTGGCGACCGGCATGCTGTGCCCGATGCTGTCCGGACCGGGCCGGGTCATTCGGCAACGGAAACTGCCTATTCCCCCCGACGCCTACTCACAGGATTATTACGTTTATTAACAAAAGTCTGTGATACCTACCCGATCGAACCCGCGTATTGCTGAGCCAGAACCTATCACTGAGAACCGGTGGTCCCGGCACCTGTGTGCCTGGCCCAAAACCACCGGTCATTTGAACGAGAACATCCCGTATGTCTGAAAAGCTGACCATCAAACAACAAGAACGACTCCGCAGCGACCGCTACCTGCTGTTCATTCTGCTGGCCCATGTACCGATTGTCGCGTTGCTGATACCGCTGGAATTCGACACCAAGGTATTCGCCGCCGTGGCATCGGTCAGCCTTGGCCTTATCGTCACCGGGGGTTATTTGCTGTTGCGGGGAACCCGCGCCTGCTCTGCCTTTTTCGCAGCCTGCCTGATGGCGTGGTCGGCGATCATGATTCAGAGCCAGATGGGCCGGGTCGAGATGCACTTTCACATATTTGCCGCCCTCGCCCTGGTGATCGTCTACCGGGACTGGCTGCCGGTGGTGGCCGGCGCGGGCGTTATTGCCGCTCATCACATGATACTGACCGCCCTGCAGCAAGCAGGAGTCACCCTCGGTGACATGCCGGTGATGCTGTTCAATCATCAGGCCACCTACGGCATGGCCTTCCTGCACGCCGCTTTTGTGGTGTTCGAGGCCGGTATTCTGGTGTTTTTTGCCTTGCGGATGGCGCTGGAGCGGGACCAGGCGTTCCAGATTATCGACATTGTTCAGGCGTTTGGCGCCAACAAAGACCTGAGTGGCCGGCTGGACGGCACAGGCGACGCCCTCACCGCGGGTTATTTCAACAACATGATGGACCAGTTTGGCGAACTGATCGGCAAAGTCGGGCAGCTTTCTGCTCA
>JAWVWU010000067.1:0-8758 GCA_033723595.1 Marinobacter sp.
AACAGCACGTTGAAGACATCGGGGTGGGCCTTCTCCACCTCGTCCAGCAGCAGCACGGAGTAGGGCCGGCGTCGAACCGCTTCGGTCAGGTATCCACCTTCCTCGTAACCGACATAGCCTGGCGGCGCACCGATCAACCGGGCAACCGAGTGCTTCTCCATGAACTCCGACATATCAATCCGTACCATGGCCTCCTCGGTATCAAACAGGAAGGACGCCAGTGCCTTGCACAGCTCGGTTTTGCCGACCCCGGTCGGGCCGAGAAACAGGAACGATCCATTGGGACGGTTCGGATCCGACAGCCCGGCGCGCGAGCGACGTACCGCATTGGCAACGGCCTCCACCGCCTCGTCCTGGCCGATCACCCGGTGATGCAGGGCTTCTTCCATCCGCATCAGTTTATCGCGCTCGCCCTCCAGCATCTTGGACACGGGAATGCCGGTCCACTTGGATACAACCTCGGCGATCTCTTCTTCCGTGACACGATTACGCAGCAGCGTCATTTCCATCATTTCAGCCTGGCTTGCCATATCCAGCTGACGCTCCAGCTCGGGAATGCGGCCATACTGCAGTTCCGACATCTTGCCCAGGTCGCCAGCGCGGCGAGCGTTCTCCAGATCAATCCGCGCCTGCTCAAGCTGGCTCTTGATTTTCTGTGAGCCGTGCAGAGCCGCTTTCTCGGTATTCCAGACTTCTTCCAGGTCCGCGTACTCACGCTCAACCTTGGCGATGACCTCCTTGAGCTCGTCCAGACGTTTTCTGGACGCCGCGTCTGTTTCCTTTTTCAGGGCCTCACGCTCGATCTTGAGCTGAATCAGCCGTCGCTCCAGCCGGTCCAGCGCTTCAGGCTTGGAATCCATTTCCATGCGGATCTGGCTAGCAGCCTCGTCCACCAGGTCAATCGCCTTGTCCGGCAACTGTCGGTCAGCAATGTACCGATGAGAGAGTTTTGCGGCCGCAATGATCGCAGCATCCGTGACCTCAACCCCGTGGTGCACCTCATAGCGCTCTTTCAGACCCCGCAGAATCGCAATGGTGTCTTCCTCATTGGGCTCGGACACCTGCACCTTCTGGAAACGGCGCTCGAGTGCCGCATCTTTTTCAATGTGCTGGCGGTACTCGTCGAGCGTGGTCGCGCCAACGCAGTGCAGCTCACCCCGGGCCAGTGCCGGCTTCAGCATGTTGCCTGCATCCATCGAGCCCTCGGCCTTGCCGGCACCCACCATGGTGTGGATTTCATCGATAAACAGGATGATCTGACCTTCCTGCTTTGAAAGTTCATTCAGAACGGCCTTGAGGCGCTCCTCGAACTCACCGCGGAACTTGGCACCGGCGATCAGCGACCCCATGTCCAGGGACAAAACCTTCTTATCTTTCAGGCCGTCGGGCACTTCGCCGTTAACGATGCGCTGGGCCAGACCCTCGACGATGGCGGTCTTGCCGACACCGGGTTCCCCGATCAGTACCGGGTTATTTTTACGGCGGCGCTGCAAGACCTGAATGGTGCGACGAATCTCGTCATCGCGGCCAATGACCGGATCCAGCTTGCCGGCTTCCGCCCGCTCGGTCAGATCAATGGTGTACTTTGAAAGCGCCTGGCGGTTCTCTTCTGCCGACGGATCGGTCACGGCCTCACCGCCGCGAACGTCGTCGATGGCTTTTTCCAGCGCCTTTTTAACGACGCCCTGCTCCCCAAGCACCCGGCCCAGGGAGCCACGGTCTTCCAACGCCGCAAGGAGCATCAACTCACTGGAGATGAACTGATCCTTACGCTTCTGGGAGATCTTGTCGGCAATGTTGAAGAGGCGCCCCATATCGTTCGACATGGCGATATCGCCAGCGGAACCAGAGACCTCCGGGAGGTTCTCCACCTCCCGCGCGATCGCCTGACGCAAGCGGGTGGGGTCGACGCCAACCTGCTTGAGCAGGGGGATGATCGAGCTGTTGTCCTGGTCCAGCATGGCCATCATCAGATGAACCGGCTCGATAAAGTTGTGATCCTTGCCAACCGCAAGGGATTGCGCATCGGCCAGGGCTGTCTGCAGACGACTGGTCAGTTTGTCCATTCTCATAGTGTGCTATTCCTGCTCATAAGGGATGACCGGTTCGACGATCACCCGCTCGAGCCCTGATCGGGGCTCATTCAATGAAAGACTTGAAAGTAATGTAGGGGCAATCGGAGGGAGTTCAAGCACACCAGGTTATAAACCGTCAGAAATTTGACGGAGGTCAATCCAACCAGATTACACTGGCCATGCGGCCGGTCAGCCCATCACGTCGGAAGGAAAAAAACCGATTCTTGTCCGTCACGGTACAGAAACCGCCGCCATAGACATCGGTCACCCCCACACGGGCGAGCCGTTGTCGGGCCAGGCAGAAGATATCAGCCATATAGTGCCCAGCGCGCGCCCCACGGTGCGTAAAGGCCGCGTCCGCAGCGGGACTGACTGCCAAAAAGGCGTCACGCACCTCGGGACCAACTTCAAACGCCGTCGGCCCGATCGCCGGCCCGAGCCAGGCCATCAGGGTTTCCGGGCGGCCCAGCTTCTGGACAGTGCGCTCGAGCACACCGTCACTGAGCCCCCGCCAACCGGCATGGGCGGCGGCGACCCGGGTTCCGCGTTGATCGCAGAACAACACCGGAAGACAGTCGGCGGTCAGGATCGCGCACGCCTGCCGTGCATCCCGAGTCATTGAGGCATCCGCCATCGGCGGCCCGGACTGCCCCTGAGGCAGTGGGAAGGCGATGCCATCGGTGCCGTGCACCTGCTCCAGCCAACCGAAACGGCCTGACGGCAGGCCAGTGAAGTCCGCCAGACGACGGCGGTTGATGGCAACCGCCTGCGCTGAGTCGCCCACATGATCCCCCAGGTTCATTGTGTCCCAGGGAGCGTCGCTGACACCGCCCGTGCGCGTCGTCGTGAGGGCATGGACGTTTGGCGGAACAGGCCAATCAGGCCGTATAACGGGCAACTCAGACGTCACGGCTTTCACTGTCGTGCTTGTGTTCGCGCAGGCCGGCCAGCAGCTGCACCAGATCACCCGGCAGAGGCACCTCCCAGGTCATGATGTCACCGGTTTCCGGGTGCTCAAGTGTCAGTTGGCGCGCATGCAACGCCTGGCGCTGAAAGCCAGCCAGCAATTCACGCAACCGCTCGGTGCTGCCCTTGGGGAAGCGGGGGCGGCCGCCGTAGAGCTGGTCACCCACAAGTGGGTGCCTTACATGGGCCAGATGCACCCGAATCTGGTGAGTACGCCCCGTCTCCAGCTTACATCGGATGTGGGTATGTGCGGCGAAGCGCTCCGCGACAACGTAATGGGTTACGGCCGGTTTGCCCGATGCCACGACACCCATTTTCTTGCGCTCTTTCGGGTGTCTTCCGATGGGCGCGTCAACCGTTGCGCCCCCGGTCATCGTACCGATGGCGACGGCCTCGTATTCGCGCCCCATGGTGCGGGTCTGCAGCTGTTCGACCAGCGACGTATGCGCAATCAGGCTGCGCGCCACCACCATGATGCCCGAGGTATCCTTGTCGAGACGGTGGACGATGCCCGCGCGCGGCAGATTCTCGACTTCGGGGGCGTAGTTGAGCAGGGCATTGACCAGCGTGCCATCGGCATGGCCTGCGGCCGGATGAACCACCAGTCCCGCGGGCTTGTTGATCACAAGCAAATGCTCATCCTCATAGACAACCTGCAGATCAATCGCCTCGGCCTGCCAGGACACCTGGGCTTCCGGCTCGGCATCCAGACTCAGTTGGTCATTCAGCAGCACTTTGTCGCGAGGTTTACGGGTCTGGCCATTCACCGTCAACGCACCGGTCTTGATCCAGTGCTGCAGGCGCGAGCGGGAATGTTCGGGCATCAACTCGGAGGCCGCCTGATCAAGGCGACGGTCACTGAGCTCAGAGGGAATTGAAAATTCAGCAGTAATCCGGTTGGCGGATGTCATTCAGACCCCAGGTCAATCGTGCATTTGAGCCTGCGGTAACAGGCAGAATTCTTACGTTTCCGACAGAAAGTGCGGCAGAAAACCAAACGCCCCTGCACAGACGGTATTATCCCCGCTACAATGCGCCTTTCTGCTTTTCGCTTCATTATACGGGATTCCGGCATGAGATCAGGTTTTCGCTTACTTCTACCGTTCGTTTTTATACTGATCAGCGCCTGTGCAACCACCAAGACCGATGAAGCCTTGCCGGAGAAAGTCTATTACGAGAACGCCAGGACCGCGATGGATTCTGGTAATTTCAATGAGGCCGAACAGAACCTCGACTCACTTGAGACCTACTACCCGTTTGGTCGCTATGCAGAACAGGCCCAGCTTGACCTGATCTACGCCCGCTACCAGAACCTGGACCTCGAAGGTGCCCGGGCGGCCGCTGATCGCTTTCTTCGACTGAATCCCCAGAGCGAGCATGCAGACTATGCGTTGTACATGCGCGGCCTTGCGTCCTACAACCTGGACCTGAGCCTGGCCGCGCGCTACTTCCCAATCGACGTGACCGAGCGCGCGCCCGGCGAGCAGCGCCAGGCGTTCAAGGATTTTACCGAGCTACTGAATCGCTACCCGGACAGCCAGTACGCTCCCGACGCCCGTCAACGCATGATCGCAATCCGCAACCGCATGGCGCAACTGGAGCTGCATGCAGCCCGGTATTACATCAAACGGGAGGCGTACATTGCCGCCAACAACCGCGCACGCTACGTTGTGGACAATTACTCCAAGACGCCTGCGGTCGAAGATGCCCTGATCATCATGGCGGAAACCTACCAGTTCCTGGATCTCAAGAAGGCCGCTAACGACACCATCAAGCTGCTGGCCCTGAACTACCCCAACAGCAAAGCGTTCGACGCCCAGGGCGACTTTCACTCGGACGTGCTGAAGCGGCGCGACCGCTCCCTGACCAGCGTGGTCACGTTTGGCCTGATGGGCGACGAGTAGCGCTGCATGCAGCTAGGGCCCGGTCACCTTACATCGGGTCCGCAATGCATGACTCAAGGCCGGGGCACCACGATTGCTCGCAATCTCTGCCGGGGCACTACTTGCCGATTTTCCAGCCATTGGTGATCGGATAGCGCCGGTCCTTGCCGAACCCACGCTCGGTAATCCTCACACCGATGGGCGCCTGCCGACGCTTGTATTCGTTGATGTCGACCAGACGCGTCACCCGCTCAACATCGGTGCGCTCAAAGCCCTCAGCCACAATTGCCTCGGCGCTGAAATCCCGCTCGACATACAGGTTGAGAATCTGATCGAGAACGTCGTACCCGGGCAGACTGTCCTCGTCTTTCTGATCCGGTGCCAGCTCGGCGGAAGGCGGCCGCGTAATGACCCGCTCCGGAATCACTTCGGAGATCGTGTTTCGGTAGCGGCAGAGCTGGAAAACCAGTGTTTTCGGCACGTCCTTGAGTACATCGAACCCTCCCGCCATATCGCCATACAGCGTCGAGTAACCCACCGACATTTCGCTCTTGTTGCCGGTGGTCAGCACCAATGAGCGGAATTTGTTCGAGAGCGCCATCAGCAACACGCCACGGAGCCTCGCCTGCAGATTTTCTTCGGTGGTGTCCGGCTGCGTGCCGGCAAACGGTTCAGCAAGCGCAGCCATAAACGCGTCGTACATCGGCTCAATGGAATACACGTCGTAGCGCACCCCCAGAGCGTGAGCTTCCGCTTCGGCGTCCTCAAGGCTGATTTCGGCGGTGTAGCGAAACGGCATCATGACCGCCCTCACCCTGTCCGCGCCAAGCGCATCGACCGCAATCGCCAGCGTCAGTGCGGAGTCGACGCCGCCGGACAGTCCCAGCACGACCGAGCCGAATCCGTTCTTGTTGACATAGTCCCTGACACCCAGCACAAGCGCTCGATACACATTCTGCTCCAGCGAGGGTGCAGGCACCGGAGTCTGGGACACCGGCTGGCAGTGATGATCGAGGACAAACTCCACAGGGTACAGCCCCTCGCTGAACTGCGGGGACTCAACCGCCAATGCACCGGAATGGTCGAAAACCAGTGATCCGCCATCAAACACCAGCTCGTCCTGGCCTCCGACCAGGTTGACATAAACAATACTGACCCGGTTTTCACGCGCCTTGCGCTCAAGCAGTGCCTTGCGGCGGGCCTGCTTGTCGATGTCGTAGGGCGAGGCGTTCAGATTGAGGATCAGTCGAGCGCCGGCTGCCGCCGCTCGCTCAACGGGACCGTCACTCCAGATATCCTCACAAACGGTCAGGCCAACCGGAACACCGTGTATCGTGACCACACAGGTCTCCTGACCGGCGGCAAAATAGCGTTTTTCGTCGAACACCTGGTAGTTGGGTGGGAACTGCTTGAAATATCGGGCGGTGACGGCCCCGTCTGCGATCACCAGCGCCGCGTTATACAGCAGGCCTTGCTCGCGCAACGGGGCCCCCACAACAATGGTCACCGGCAGTCGCTCCGCAATCAGCGCGTCGATGGCCTCGCTGACACGCACGTCCAGGCTCGGCCGTAACAGCAGGTCCTCAGGCGGGTAACCGGTCAGACACAGTTCCGGGAACACCACCACATTAGCCCGGTGAGCGTCGACCGCCTGGCGGGCGGCGGTTATCACCTTTTGTGTATTGCCGGGAATGTCCCCCACCAGAAAGTCGATCTGAGCCATAACCACCCGGAATGGGGATACCGGATCTTCCCCTGACCACTGCGACATACCCTGCTCCTGTAACTCATTGCGCGTAAAAGGCTATTATAACCCGGTCATCCTGAAAATTTCGCCCGTCGGGCCCTTCGAATCTTAGCGGATACAGTCAAAACCTATGGCGACACCTGACACCTCCATTGATGCCCTGTGGCCTGAGCAGACCCGGGCCGATCAACGAAGCCGGCTGTTCCGGATCTACAACCAGTACCGCCTGGTCGTCAGCGCGATTCTGGTCGCCCTGCTGTTTATCGATGTCTCCGGCATCGATGCCCACTACCGGATGCAGACCTACTATCAGGCGACCGTCATCAGCTATCTGGCATTGAACGCCTTTATCGGCCTGTTGATGTTCACCGGATTCCACCCGCAGCAGCGGCACATCACACTGTCTATCCTGATCGACGTGCTGATCATGCATCTGTTGCTGCTGTTCAGCGTCGGTATCACCAGCGGTCTGGCCAACCTGGTGATCGTATCTGTCGCCGCCGGCAACATCCTGACGCCCAGCCGAATGGGTATGTTGTATGCGGCGCTGAGCGCCCTGTGTTCGCTCGGCATTGCATCCTGGTCGATCATGGTCTGGGACTCACCAGGAGATGACCTGGTGCGCGCCGGTTCCCTCGGCATTCTGTATTTCGCAGCCGCCTTCCTGCTGCAGAACATTACCCGCCGCATGATTCGCAGCGAGGCCCTGGCCAGCTCCCGCGCCCGGAGTATCGTAGAGCTGGAACAAATCAATCAGCAGGTCATCCAGCGCATGCGCACGGGCATTGTGGTGACAGACCGCTTCGGTCATATCCGCCTGGCCAACGCGGCGGCGAAAGAGCTGTTATTCGGGCAGACGGACGATTCGCCGGCCGGCAACGCGCCCCCTCACACCTTGCCGGCACCGCTGAAACAGGGGCTTGAGCAGTGGCTTAAAAATCCAGGGCAACGCACCGAACCGTTCCAGCCCAGTGCGGCATCCCCGCTGTTGCAGGCCAACTTCACCCGCCTGCATCAGGAACGCGGCGACCAGATCCTGGTGTTTATCGAGGACATGAGCAAGGTGACCCAACAGGCGCA
This sequence comes from Marinobacter sp., assembly GCA_033723595.1. Classification (GTDB taxonomy): domain Bacteria; phylum Pseudomonadota; class Gammaproteobacteria; order Pseudomonadales; family Oleiphilaceae; genus Marinobacter. The sequence goes on from JAWVWU010000067.1 coordinate 7,752, forward strand.
ACAGATGAAGCTGGCTTCCCTGGGCCGGTTGACCGCCGGGATTGCCCACGAAATACGGAACCCGCTGGGCGCCATCAGCCACGCTGCCCAATTGATGGCCGAAGCCAATCATCTGGACGACGGCGATCGCAAGATGCTCGACATCATCCAGCGTCACTCCCGGCGGGTGAACGGTATCATTGAGAACGTACTCGATCTGTCGCGCCGCCAGCCGGCTGACAGCGAGCGGGTCGATATACCGACCTGGTTAACAGAATTCGTCGACGACTATCGCGAAACCGCCAGCAACGGGTACCCTGAGAAGCCGGCCATTGGCCTGAAAATTGACGGTTCGATACCGCCGACACCGTTTGACCGGAGCCAGATGGAACAGGTGCTGGTCAATCTGTGCGACAATGGAATCCGTTACAGTTTCCAACACACCGGCAAACCAACCCTTCAGATTGTAGCGGGCGCCTCAGGGGATGGTGAGCGGGCATTCGTGGATATCCGCGACCAGGGCCCGGGTATCAAACCGGATCACAAAGGGACAATTTTCGAGCCGTTTTTCACCACAGATCAGAGCGGCACGGGACTGGGCCTCTACCTTGCCAGAGAACTTTGCGAGGCCAATCAGGCGCACTTGTCCCTGCTCGATGACCCGGCATCCCCGGGTGCCTGTTTTCGGATTACCTTCGCCCATCATGGCCGACTGATCTGATTTTCATTGCCGGCCAGAGGGCTGGTGCAGTTTAAAAAGGACGAACGAGACCACTACAGATGACCACACATCATACTGCCGTGATTGTTGACGATGAGCCGGACATCCGCGAACTGCTGGAGATCACCCTGGGCCGCATGGGCATTACCACCCGTTCAGCGCCCGATGTAGCGTCTGCCAAAGCACTCCTTTCAGAAGAGTCACCGCACCTCTGCCTGACAGATATGAATCTGCCGGACGGCAACGGCATCGATCTTGTTCACTGGATGCAGGAGCACTGCCCTAACACACCTGTCGCGGTGATTAC